>JAEWYG010000167.1 GCA_023395755.1 Actinomycetes bacterium
GGCTTAACCTAAAACCTCACCAGATGTACTCCACCAAAGTACCCCTAAATCTAAGCTATACCTTCGGGCTAGCAGCACGATTACCAGAAAAGGAACGGGCCGCACTCACCAACCCACCCTTCTCACCACAGTGGCCAGCCTGCTTAGATCGCAACCGCACTATTATCGAACAAGTAATCGCACGCGAGACGCTGTTGTCCTACCCCTACGAGAGCATGGACGCGTTTGTGCAATTACTACGTGAAGCCGCCAACGACCCCGCAGTTATTTCCATCAAAATTACGTTGTACCGATTAGCAAACCAATCACACCTTGCCGAAGCCCTTATTGCGGCGGCCGAAAACGGCAAGGAGGTTACCGCCCTATTCGAACTACGCGCTCGCTTCGATGAAAGCAATAATATAGAGTGGTCGCAGCGCTTCGAACAAGCGGGCTGCAACGTTATTTACGGCTTCCGTGACTTCAAAGTACATTCCAAAATTTGTTGCATCACCCGACAGACCGAAAACGGCTTACAGCATATCACGCAGCTTGGCACCGGCAACTACAATGAGAAAACAGCGCGACTTTACACCGATCTATCGTTTATCACCTGCGACAAAACTATCGGTCGCGACGCCGTCGAGTTCTTCCGTAATATGGCGTTAGAGAATACCTCCGACAATTACGACATCCTTTGGGTTGCTCCATTGCAAATCAAGCCCATGATTATTGCAGGTATACAGACTCAGATGGATCGCGCAAAAGCTGGAGAACCATGCGGGCTATTCTTCAAGACTAACTCCATTACCGACAAAGATCTTATCGAGAAGATCGTAGAAGCTTCGCAGTCAGGTGTTCCGGTAACGTTGTTTGTACGCGGTATCTCATGTATCGTGCCAGGCCTTGAGGGGTTTACCGAAAATGTACGCGTGGTATCTATTGTAGGTCGCTTGCTGGAACATAGTCGTATTTACGGTTTCGGGCCGCGCGATAACATGAAGCTCTACCTATCTAGCGCCGATCTCATGACCCGCAATATGGATAAACGTATTGAGATAGCCTGGCCAGTGCTGGACGAGGAATTGCGCGAAGAGATACTGGGCTACCTTGATATCAGCATGAGCGATACCGCGAAACTACGTGAGCTCCTGCCCAACAAGAGCTATACGCCGCTGGGCTTTTTTGCTGAGAAAAATGACGACGACACCGTCATTTTGTTCGACTCCCAGGAACTTTTCATTAGAAAAGCTCAACAGCGTCGTCTCGAAGCAGCCGAAAGCACTGCTGCACGTGAGGCTACGCAACGTCGGAACGCTCAAACACTCCCCCGCACATCGCAGGATATGGAGACAACGGCAGAAACGGTAGCCCACGAGGCTGAAATACTTGCAGCGGCAGCAGAGACCGTAGCGGAGGCAGCCGTACAAGCCGCCTCCGCAGCACGTAACGCAGTCGAAGCGGGCGAGGAACCTCGCAGCAAAGCCCTTGAGGCTGATGAAATCGAACAGCCCCCTACACTCGAACAATCCAGCGAGAGAGGGATCGTGATTGCACCCCCACAGGACAGTTGCCGTACACGCAAACCAAGCTTGCTCGTACGTATTTTAAGCAAGTTTATTCGAAAGGCATAGCAACGTCCTCTGGTTTTCCTTAGCCCAAAAATCACGCGGCATGCACACAAACGGCGGTCCCGTCGCCTGAAGACCACGGGACCGCCGTCACTTCTCTAGTAGCCTTGGCTACAGAATAAAACACCGCTTGTAAGCTACACCTCACGCTCCACAACATCGGCGATGACACGAGCGTGGCGCTCGGCTTCTTCTGCGCTAGCGGCCTCAACCATAACACGCACGACAGGCTCGGTACCACTGGGACGAATGAGTACACGACCATCTTCGCCCAGCTCGGCCTCGACAGTAGCTACTGCAGCCGCCACAGCTTCGTTTCCGTCCAAAGCATGCTTATCTCTTACGCGCACATTGATGAGCGTCTGGGGAAATCGGGTCATAATGGAGGCAGCCTCAGCGACCGATTTCTCAGCACGTTTGCATGCAGCTAAGAACTGAAGCGCGGTAACGAGCCCATCTCCGGTGGAATTATGCTCCAATAAAATCATGTGTCCACTCTGCTCGCCCCCCAACACATATCCGCCCTCACGCATGGCCTCCAGTACGTAGCGGTCGCCCACCTTCGTCTGAATAAGTTGAATACCCGCCTCGCGCATAGCATGAACAAGTCCTAGGTTGCACATAACCGTGGACACAGCCGTATTGCCGGCCAAGAGCCCCCTCTGCTTAAAGTCGATGGCGCATACAGCCTCAACTACGTCTCCGTCAATTTCATTACCAGACGCATCCACCAACATAACGCGATCGGCATCACCATCGTGGGCAATACCAACATCTGCGCCAATCTCAACCACCAAATCGCGCACCGGGCCCAAATGGGTAGACCCACAGTTTACATTGATGTCGGTACCATCAAATTCCTCATTGATAACCACAACCTCTGCGCCCAAGCGACGTAACGCTTCCGCACTCGTCATACACGAGGCCCCATGGCCCACATCGAGCGCCACTTTTAAGCCCTTGAAATCAATTCCCTCATCGGTCACCGTTGAAACAGCATGCGCAATATAGAGTTCAACTGCGTCTTCTACCGGTAGCGCTACGCCCACCGCATCACCCGCCGGCATCTCATCGGCCGTCGCGCCACCGCGCGCAACAAACGCCTCTATTTCGTCTTCGACCGCGTCGGGTAGCTTGAATCCCTGGCCGTCAAACAGCTTAATGCCGTTATACTCGGGCGGGTTGTGCGAAGCAGAGATAACAATTCCGCCATCACAATGAAGCTCGCGCACTAGCAGTGCAATGGCTGGCGTAGGAATAATGCCTGCCAGAAGGGCTGTACCGCCCATTGACATAATGCCCGCTGCAACGCACGACTCCAGCATATCACCCGAAAGACGCGTGTCCTTGCCTACCAAAATGGTCTTACCCTTGAATACCACCGCTGCTTGACCCAACTTGAAGGCCAAATCACACGTAAGCTCGGTGTTAGCAACACCGCGAACACCATCGGTTCCAAAAAGCCGCGCCATTATTTACCTCGTTTCACACAGTCGTCACGCAGACAGATCCCACCATGCGGACGCTCTTCGTTGGTCATACGGTTATTCAACTCTGCCGCAAATTCATCCAAATCAATACCAAAGCGCTCTAACACCACCAAAAGGTGATACACCACATCGGCAGCCTCATAGCGCAAATGATTAACAGCATCAAAGTATTCTGCGGGCAATTCAACACCCAGCGCATCTTTGCTCGCAGGACTCTCGTTACCCGTCTCAATTGCTAAAGCGGCCGCCAAAGAAGAACACGCCCAAGACTCTACATCCTTTGCAGCTAGCGCTACCTCACCCGCTTCCTCCATAACCTTTTTAAGTACATCGTCTACTGGCCCTGAAAGCAGGCGACAGGTATAGCTTTCATTTCCCGCCTCGCGCCGGGCCGCAATAGTGCCAGCCAACGCTTCAAGCGTAGCCCCTATTTGAGAAGCAGGCTGCATCTCGCCCGAAGGAAAATAAGTTTTTTGGGTCATATTCAGCCTTTCGTTCTCGCCCGAGTGCTCATTTGCCGCCGACAAAGAGCACTCCTTCTTTGCCCTCGCAGCAAAATATTAGCAAAAAAGCTCCTATTATTCAGTCTTGTACGGCAGCATAAAAGAGGGGCGCGCCATGCGCGCCCCTCTTTTATAAAAGTCTACTCTTCGAAGTCGTCTGCTTCATTCGCAGCAGCTTCTTCGTCCTTGCTCGTCACCCCAAAACCGAGTGACCCAACAGAACCAAGCAGGGCATCCAGCTCCTCAAGGTTACGTTGGTAGGAACGAGGCGGCAAAGCCTCACCCAGCATATCCTCACCCTCGGTGCTGAAGGTTGGAGGCTCGTCGCCACCGATAAGAATGGTGTCGTCAGGCGAGAACACCATATCTAAAAGCTGGCTCATGTCGTCGCTCGTAGCGGCAAGGTCGTCTTCGATCACATAATTCAACTCGTGAGCGGTCAGACCTTCCTTCAATTCTTCAATGGCCTTCACGCCGATACCCTCAATGCGCAGCAAGTCTTCTTCGGTGTGTCCTACCAGATCGGCCACCGTTTCAATACCTGCTTCGCTGAATTTATTAGCCCAGCGCTGAGATACACCCAAGTCGTCATAAATATACAAACGTGCATCTTCATCGGACAACTGAGGGCCGCGATGACCAAGCGAAAGACCACTATAGTAGCTACCATAGTTCGTACCCATATTCAGGTAGCCATCGCCATCAAGCGACCAATCCTGCGGCTGAGGCAGCAACTCTTCAATTTCGCGAAGCGCCTCAGGGGCAAAGTCGGGCAGGTTTTCGCTCTGAACCCCAGCAACGGGACGACCCTTATACGTAAGGCCTACTTCGCGATAACGAGACAAGCCCGTACCTGCAGGGATTGGCTTACCAATGATGACGTTCTCCTTAAGACCAGCCAAACGGTCGGTCTTGCCCTCGATAGCGGCATCGGTAAGCACCTTCGTCGTTTCCTGGAAGGAAGCGGCCGACAGGAACGAATCCGTAGCAAGCGAGGCCTTGGTAATACCCAGCAACAGCGGCTGACCCACAGGCGGCTCTTTGCCTTCAGCGATAAGAGCGTTGGCTACATCCTCGAACTCAAAGCGGTTTACCTGGCGGCCGGGCAGATAATCAGAATCGCCCGCATCCAATACGGCAACCTTACGCAGCATCTGTCGAGAGATAACCTCAATATGCTTGTCGTTGATGTCTACACCCTGAGACACGTACACGCCCTGAACCTGGCTAACAATATAGCGTAGTGTGGCGTTCGGATCGGTCAAGCGCAGCAAGTCATGGGGGTTCACTGAACCCTTCGTAAGCTGCTGGCCCACCTTCACCTGACAACCGTCAACAACACCGGGCAGCAATTGAGCACGAGCACTTACCACATACTCGCGGAAATTGCCCTGCTGATCGTGGATGGTGATAGTCTTAGACTGTTTGTCTCCCGAAATCTGCATGGTACCGGAGATCTCAGCCAGCACCGCCATACCCTTAGGCTTACGCGCTTCGAAAAGCTCTTGAACACGAGGCAGACCGTGCGTGATGTCTTCACCAGCGACACCGCCAGTATGGAACGTACGCATGGTAAGCTGAGTACCTGGCTCGCCAATGGACTGAGCAGCAATAATGCCCACTGCCGTACCAATATTCACGGGGCGACTGGTGGCAAGATCCCAACCATAGCACTTCTGGCAAACGCCGTTTTCGGCATGGCACGTCATGACAGTACGGATAATTACTTCAACGATGCCGGCATCTTCAAGCGCCTGCACCTGATCCATCGAGGTAACATAGGTGCCGCCAGCCAAGACCACGCGACCATCCTTGGCAACCGCATCGTTAAGCAAGCAGCGGCCAATGAGGTTCTCGTCCAGATCTCCCTTTTCGTTGTAAATGGGATACGGCACACCGTCGGTCGTTCCGCAATCGATCTCACGAATGATAACATCTTGAGCCACGTCTACCAGACGACGAGTCAGATAACCCGAGTCGGCAGTACGCAGAGCCGTGTCAGCCAAACCCTTACGAGCACCATGGGTGGAAATAAAGTACTCCAAAACCGACAGACCCTCGCGGAAGTTTGCCTTAATGGGTCGGTCGATAATCTCGCCCTTCGGGTCAGACATCAGGCCACGCATACCAGCTAACTGACGGATCTGCTTAATGTTGCCTCGAGCACCAGAGAACGCCATCATGTAGATGGGGTTGAACTTATCGAAGTTCTCGGCCATTGCCTCGCCGACCTCTTCGTTAGCTTCATTCCATACGTCTACAACCTGCTTGTGACGCTCTTCTTGGCTCATGAGGCCCATCTCGTAGTCCTCATCAATAGCAGCAACTTTTGCATCGGCTGCAGCCAGAATCGCAGGCTTGCTCGGCGGCACCGTAGCATCGTATACCGATACCGTAACGCCAGCTCGCGTTGCATAGTGGAAGCCGGCATCTTTCAAGCCATCCAAGATAGCGGGTACATCAGAGAGATCGTAGTGGTTGCATACATCCTCAACCAGTCGACCAATCTCCTTTTTATTCATTTCGTAGTTCAGATAAGGGTAGTCACTCGGCAACACGTTATTGAACGTAATGCGACCGATAGTGGTCTCAATACGTTCCCCAGCCTTGTGCTCTTCAAGGGTATGGAAAGCCGTAGCAACCATAGTATCTTTACTCAGACGTACCCAAATTTTAGCCTGAAGATCAAGCTCGGCACGGGCATCGTAAGCATTCATCGCATCGTCAAAGTCGATAAACGTACGACCTTCACCCTCAAAGCCATCACGTGCAGCCGTGAGGTAATACAGGCCGATAATCATGTCCTGTGTTGGCACCGTAAGCGGACGTCCATGCGCTGGCGATTTAATGTTATTAGCAGACAGCATAAGCACGCGAGCCTCAGCCTGCGCCTCAGCACCCAACGGCACGTGCACAGCCATCTGGTCGCCGTCGAAGTCGGCGTTGAAAGCAGTACAGACCAGCGGATGCAACTTAATGGCTTTGCCTTCAACCAGCGTCGGCTCGAAGGCCTGAATACCCAAACGGTGCAGGGTGGGTGCGCGGTTCAGCAAAACGGGATGCTCGGTAATAACCTCTTCAAGAACGTCCCATACATAGCTAGCACCACGGTCGACCGAGCGCTTTGCAGCCTTAATATTCGCAGCATACTCAAGCTCGACCAAACGCTTCATAACAAACGGCTTAAACAGCTCCAAAGCCATCTGGGACGGCAAGCCGCACTGATGTAGCTTCAACTGCGGTCCGACAACGATAACCGAACGACCCGAGTAGTCTACGCGCTTACCCAGCAGGTTCTGACGGAAGCGGCCTTGCTTGCCCTTTAACATATCAGAGAGCGACTTGAGCGGACGGTTGCCCGGACCAGTAACCGGACGACCACGACGGCCATTGTCAAACAGGCTGTCGACAGCCTCCTGCAACATACGCTTCTCGTTGTTGACAATAATCTCAGGGGCACCCAAATCCAGCAGGCGCTTAAGACGATTATTACGGTTGATAACGCGGCGATACAAATCGTTTAAGTCAGAGGTCGCAAAGCGGCCACCGTCCAGCTGCACCATAGGACGCAGGTCAGGCGGGATAACCGGAACAACGTCCAGAATCATATCGCTAGGTTTATTGGTAGACTTCAAAAACGCGTCGGCAACCTTCAGACGCTTGATAGCCTTAGCGCGCTTCTGACCTTTGCCAGTGGAGATAGTCTCACGCAACTCTTCGGCCACCGCAGCCAAATCCATAGCATCCAGCAAGTCACGTACCGACTCAGCGCCCATGCCACCCGTGAAGTAATCACGATAGTTCAGGCGCATCTCGCGGTACAGAGCCTCGTCGGGTACCAGTTGCTTCGGCTCGATCTTCATAAAGGCATCGAACGCATCCTGACGCAGGGCTTTGCGCTCGTTGAACTCCTCGTAGATATCGGCGACTTCCTCCTCGACTTCCTCGGGAGTCATGCGCTCGTCTTCGTCTACGTCGTCGACGAAGTCGTCATCCTCGGGCACATAGCTGGTAGACAGCTTGCGTGTAGCCTCAACGAGACGATCGCGCTCGGCATCCAACTCCTCGAGGTCGGCAGCCAACTCGTCGCGCAGCTCGTCAACATCCTCCTCGCGAGCCTCTTTGTCAACCGAAGTGATAATAGAGGAAGCGAAGTACAGTACCTTCTCTAACTCTTTCGGTGCAATATCAAGCAGGTAACCTAGGCGCGAAGGCGAACCCTTGAAGTACCAGATGTGGCTAACCGGAGCGGCCAGCTCAATGTGTCCCATACGCTCGCGACGAACTTTGCTGCGCGTTACTTCAACGCCGCAACGCTCACACACGATACCCTTAAAGCGCACTCGCTTGTACTTACCGCAAGCACACTCCCAGTCCTTCGTGGGGCCAAAAATCTTTTCACAGAACAAGCCGTCTTTCTCAGGCTTGAGTGTACGGTAGTTGATGGTCTCAGGCTTCTTCACCTCGCCGCGCGACCAGCTGCGCACGTCCTCGGCGGAAGCGAGCGAGATACGCAGGGCGTCGAAATTATTAACGTCGAATTCCGTCGTCATTTATCGCTCCTCTCCATTACCGATCAGGTCGTTGGTATCGTTATCGTCCACGACGTCGCTCATCAGCTCTCCCAGTTCAGCAGCGATATCATCCAACGCGCTCGCTGCATCTTCCTCAGTCTTGCGTGCATCGGCCGCAATAGCCTCAAACAATCCGCGATCATTGTCGTCTTGATCTTCAGACTCCATAGTCACGTCGATAGCCTGATGATCATGACCTTCAAGTTCAACATTCAGGCACAGGGACTTCATTTCCTTCACCAAAACCTTGAAGCTCTCGGGTACTTCGGCAGCCGGAATATTCTCACCCTTAACAATAGATTCGTAAGACTTCACGCGGCCCGCGGTATCGTCGGACTTCACCGTGAGAATTTCCTGCAGTACATTGGAGG
>JAEWYG010000244.1 GCA_023395755.1 Actinomycetes bacterium
AACAATGGCCTAATTTTTCACGCCCAAAATGGTGAGCTTTTCTGGGTAATAAACCTCACATAAACCTTTACAGATCTTTAAAATAAATCGAAATCAACTCTTGACTCCGGATAACAGGTCTGACCCCAGAGTTTTACCGTGAATAAACTATGAAATACTTGACAAGAATAATTTCAAGGAAATTATTCTAAAAAGCGAAACATGGTTTCCATGTGAGTCGAAAAGGTTTATAGTGCATCCCTAAGGTATCAGAAACGATATATAGATGTTGGACGTGGCCGGAAAGCGGCCATATATTTTACTTTGATTATATCAATAATGATATAATTATCGGCTTGGATGAAAGGGGAGGGGATGGCGCGAAAAACAAGACCGTGGTACCCGGGGGCTGTTTATCACATTATGGCGCGAGGTAATCACCAGCAAGACATCGTTGGCGATGAGTCCGATTTTGAGGTGCTGCTTGAAATGCTCAAGCGGACATCACTGAGGTATGGAACTTCTATTCATTCGTTTTGCCTTATGACCAACCACTATCATCTTTTGATTGAGACGACCGATGAGCCTGTCTGGAAGATAATGAAACAGCTCAATCAGCACTACGCTGAGTACTTTAATTCGAAACACCAATGCGTCGGGCATCTCTTTCAAGATCGTTATCGTTCGGCTCTCGTGAAGGATACTCCTTATTTTCTCTCTGCGAGTCGCTATATACACCTCAATCCAGTAAAGGCACGCATGGTTGATTATCCTCAGGCTTATAGGTGGAGTAGCTATGGCTCGTTTGTAGGTACTGATCGGCTTAATTTTGTTGTTACTGATAAGGTACTCGGATGTTTTCAAGACCCCCAAGTTCTTCGCTATCGAGATTTTGTAGAAGGTGAGCTACTTGCGACAAACCGTGAATTTGCACAGTCGAACGTGCATTTTGGGGATGAGGCCGAATGGCTACCTTGGTAAAAAGTTTTGCCACTCAAGGGGTGGATGGCTATCAGGTAGAGATCGAAGTCGTTTTGTTAGAGGGCGCTCCGATGCTTTCGATCATTGGCCTTGGTGATCAGGCGGTGCGTGAGGCGGGAGATAGAATTCAGTCTGCCCTTTATACAAGCGGCTATGATTTTCCCAAAAGACGCGTGATCATTAATCTTGCACCCAGTTCGAAAAAAAAATTTGGTTCACACTTTGATCTTGCGATGGCAATTGGCGTGCTTCAAGAGGCATCTGCCATAGGTGCTAAGAGTTTGGCTGACTACGGCTTTATTGGGGAGCTATCGCTTGATGGAAGCATTCGCCCCTGTACGGGAGTGTTTCCTATGGTTGTAACAGCTCAAAAGTCTGGTGTGAAAAAAGTGATCGTTCCTCCGGGAAATAGTGCTGAGGCATCGCATGTCAAAGGAGTTGAGGTGCTGTGTTTTGAAAACCTGCAAGATGTGATTCGCTGTTTAGAGGGAGGCAACGTTCGGTCAACTATGATTTCTGAGCAGACTAATAGTGAGAGCGATGTGTTATCTGATGTATTCGATTTTGCGGATGTGCATGGGCAGGAGGAATTAATTGATGCGGTAGTTTTGGCTGCAGCAGGAGGTCATAACATACTTATGATTGGTGAGCCGGGTTGTGGTAAGACTATGGTTGCTCAGCGCATTCCTACCATCTTGCCTCAGATGAGTGAGTCTGAGATGCTTGAGGTTACAAAGATACACAGCATCGCTGGCCTTATTGCCGCAAACGAGGCTCTTCTTACGCAGCGCCCCTTTCGAGCTCCTCATCATAATGCTTCTTTGAATGCGCTTATAGGGGGAGGAGTGAATGCTTTTCCGGGTGAGGTTTCGCTTGCGCACAACGGCGTTTTGTTCCTTGATGAACTCGGTGAATTTCCTCGAAGAATTCTCGATGCGCTCAGACAGCCCATCGAAGACAAGAAGGTTACTATTTCTCGAGTGAACGGAACCAACACCTTTCCCGCAGCTTTTATGTTTGTAGCTGCTATGAACCCGTGCCCCTGCGGGTACTATCCTTCCCGCCGCTGCAAGTGCAGCGATTACGAAATTGTGAAGTATCGTGGAAAGATATCTGGGCCGATTTTGGATAGGATCGACATACAGAAAAACGTGCGCGCTGTCCCTTATTTTGAAATAGATGATGGGGTGAATCCAAGGTCTTCAAATGAGCTGCTCAGGCTTGTTATGGGCGCGCGAAAGACTCAACAGGCGAGGTATAAAAAGGACGAGTATGTGAACTGTAATGCTCAAATGGGTGTCGATCACATCAAAGAGTTTTGTACGCTTGATTCTCTCAGTAAATCACTACTTAAGCAGGCGTGTGATACCTACGGCTACAGTGCTCGCGTGGTGCATAAAATGCTGCGCTTGGCTCGAACTTCGGCCGATTTACGTGCTTCTGAACATATAGATAAAAGGGATATCGAAAGAGTTCTTTCGTGCAGAGACTTTGATCGATGTGCAAGTGAACTTTTGGTGGTCTCGTGATGGATGATGATCTTTTTTGGATCTGGCTTACGTTGCTTCGGGGCGTAGGCCCCAGGGCCCAGCATGAATTGCTAGCTCGGTTCAAAACTCCTTGTGGTGTGTACGAGGCTGATATGATTGATCTGGTTTCGGTGACGGGGATTGGCGAGAGCAAGGCGCGTCTTATTGCTGAGGAGCGCGTGCAGGCTAGGGCGCGAGCGGTTTGCAATCGATGTAGTGAACTTGGCATCGATATCCTTACACCCGATAAGCCTCTGTTTCCTCAGTCGTTTTGCAATGGTTCCTCGTTGCCACTTGTTCTGTATGCGCGGGGCTCTGTGGATCGACCCATTTCTGGTGTGGGAATAGTCGGCGCGAGGCGCTGCTCTAGGGAGGATCGAGATAATGCTGCTCGATTGGCCAGCCAGTTCGTGATGCGGGGTGATTGCGTGATAAGCGGGATGGCTAAGGGGGTTGACTCGTACGCACATACGGCTTGTATTCTTGCAGACGGCTTCACTATTGCTGTTCTTGGTTGTGGGGTCGACCTTTGCTATCCTCCAGAGCATGGCCTTTTGATGCAGCGCATTATCGAACAAGGTCTTGTTATTTCGGAATATCCGCCCGCAACGCCGCCTGTACGCTATCATTTTCCCAAGAGGAATCGTCTTATTGCGGCGTTGTGCACTGATCTTTATGTTGTTGGTGCTCAGAAGGGCAGTGGGGCGCTTATCACCGCGCAATATGCCGTCCAGTTTGGAAAGAAGGTGCATTATGTCAATGCGTGAATATGCTTGTATCGATCTAACTAACACCGAACCAGATGAAGTTATTCTTCTTGCCCATCAGATAAAAGATGAAGAAATATCTCGGGTAAAACAAGAGCTTATGCGTGAGCGTGAGCGACAAGGTCTTACACAGCGCGAAGTGGGGGAGACCGCCGGAATAAAAACTCCCAATGTAACTCGCTTAGAGGCATCTGACTACGCACCGAGTCTTGTTGTTTTAGAGCGCTACGCCCTCGCGCTCGGCAAAGTGATTCGGTTAGAACTTGTTGATGCGGAAAGGTAATAGAGGCTGACCCCAAAGTTTTTATGCATCCCGAAATTCAGGTACTGAGGTAGCTCTAAACCTTACGACGTTGATGAAGAAGTTACTGTCTTTATCGAGCAAAGCATCAAACACACCAAGTGATTCAAGCTCGTCATCGGGCTCGAGGTACTCCGAAATAAAAATACCGTCGGAATGCATAATCTCTCAATTCTTAAGGGGTCTATTCAGCGGTCAAGTCGGTTTCTTTTTTCTGCAGGTATTGTTGGAATAATTCGATTGTGAAGAAATGGGCCATAGGCGTAAGCCTTTGGGGTGCGATATTTCTTTCGATGATGTCGAAGAGCTGCTCTTCGCTTTCGACGTTGAGGTACTCTATGAAAAACAGCGCATCGTCTCGATCCTTGCCTACGAGTCGGGCTGATGTCAGCTTCATTGCCAACATTGCCTCCGCATCGGGCATTCGAACGGTGAGGTTTCCGTATTCACGAATCGTCACCAACTCCATTCGCGATGTGTCGATGAAGCCCTTCGCCGCATCGTTGAGCCAGTCGTCTTCGAGTCCTTCTCGGGTTGCTATGTTTCGGGCGATCTCATTGATTGGTCCAATCGGGGCAAAGAGGCCGTCGAGGTCTTTCGTGGAAGGTCTCGCCTCGTAGACCATCGTCATAACAGCCCCGCCACAGATAACGATTTCTCCCGTGACGTCACGCTTTTCCATTTCGTCGTTTATTTCTTGTAGGAAGCGCTCGATGTCGTCTTTAGTAATCATGGAAAAGTCTCGTCTAAGCTCGCGACAGTACGTTGTCGCCAAGGAACATGCCATGGCATCGAAACTCCATAGGCGTCGTCTTCTCGAGATACGCTCGGAAGTCGGGGTTTTCGGTATTCATTCCGTAAACCGGATCCGGAGCCACGTATCGTTCTGAAAGCGCCCATTTGGGAACGGGCAGGGAATTGTCGTGCGCAAGCTTGTGAGCGGTCGCTGCTAAAAGACAAAGCCAATACGTGGTATTTGGGCCTCTCCAATCTGGCTCCTCACTTATCAAGCCGGCCTTGTCGTCTGAATGAGAAAAATCATCTAGAAACTGACCGTAAAGAAGATCCGGGTCTTCTTCGACAGCTCGGTCGGCCAATTCGGCTAGCGAAAGGCGTTTCCTTTCATTCATTAAAAGAAAGGTCCCTGCAGATTTCCGCACAACGTCGGAAAACGTCATACCATGATGACGGGCATATTGCTCAATCGCGCTCTCTTCGACTTCGGAGAAACGTATTGCACGCGGTTTTGTTTTCATGGCTAGGTCCTTTCACACTTGTGATACACAATGTATCACAAGTGTGAGTGTGTTGCTATAGGTGAAGCTTACGGAGTTCTTTGGCTTTCGGGTGTTCAGTGGCGATTGAGTGGTTCAAGCGCTTTGCTTCCGTGTAGCACCATTACCGGTGCGTTCATCGGAAAGATAGAGGATACTGGTGTAGAGTAGATTGCTTCAAATGATTTCCGCTATCGAAATCACAATGATTATCTGGCTTTGTGAAGAACGCTCCAAAACCACGCAAAGGTTTTGGAGCGTTTCGAAACGGCTCTATTTTTACCCTGCATCAGGTCTTTGCACGGAACTCGCGGGTTCGTGGAAGATCGGCTCTCCTGTATCCAGCTCGACGATGGCGAACAACTCGAAGACACAGCATTGTGGCCTGTGAGCTTCTTTGACACGATGCTTGTCGGCTGCGGCATAGAGGTCCCTATGGGTGTCGCATCGCGCTTTCAGGTGAGCATATTCCTTTATGCTGAGAAAAAACGCACTTCAACATAGTGTTTTGCATCGTTGTCCGTGTAGGTAGAAGCGTCTTGTCTCGCATTGTGTCAATCTTTGCGATGCTTTTACAGCCTTTTCTCTCGAGCTGCTGGATGGCTTTCCTCGAAACGTCAGAAGCAAAGACTCCTGTTCAAACCGGGTATTACTTGTTATTGGCAGATACGTATTGACCGAGACCTGATTGCCTTCGATGAATGGGCCGATTTAGGTTTGTGCAAATCTCGCGGAGACTTACAAATGCAACCCATAAATCTCCGATAGATTTACCGATTATCTCAAAAGGTTACCGCTGCGCCTTCTCCGCGGCAGTTTCAGATTCGTGGATGCTGGCTTTCGTCAGCCCACACTTCGATTGATTCGGCATGAGGTTTATCGCTGTGCAGAAGCGAGTCTACGAGCACACACGCACAGCCCAACTCGAAGCCCATCCGGCAATATCCTCGTGCTGAAGAACAGGTGTTGCGTTCCATAAGCGGAGAAGTGGTACGGGAGTTGGAGGGGGCTGGTAGGGGAGTGATGGCGCTGACAAAATTCGATTGCCATGCTAGATTACGTTGATGGGGAATTGTCGCACCTACCCAAAAACCTTTCTCTTCGCATGGACAAGGATTATGTCTGTTGCATTGTGTATCTGGCGCTACCGAGAAACATTGAATCGGGTCATCGTAAACTATGGTGTCGCTGCGGTCGATGAACTCACTTTTCGAGAAGCGCTTCTTGTACGATGCATTGTCGATCTTTTACGTTTACTCATCGATTCAGCTGAAGCTAGTCGATGTTTGTATACAATTTAGCGCCTTAGCCCTTTTGAACAGAAGAGGAAACGTCCGATGGTTGACACACCTCGACTTTTTAGTGAAATGCGAACCCCTATTTTTAGGTTTCCTCCAAGATATGAATGGGAGGGGGAGCGGTACTGTGTTTTTAATAGACCCAGAAGAACCACGGATCCCTACGACGAGGGAAACCTTACAGGCATGATGATAGCTAGTGGATACCGAATCGCAGCATGGTACCCAAAGCTGCTTCCCACATACTATAAATGTATGCCCTTAGATAGTGGCCTTTTGTTAGCAACTTCTGTTCCATCGAAATTAATCAGCGACTCCTTGTTCTACCCGGGCGATATTGACATCCTCGCAATACCTTACGAGAAGGACAAACTGATTCTTTCTAAGACTCTTGCAGTTGAGGTTAAAGTTGTCAGAGCCTCTTATCGTAATCAAGGAAAATCTCCTAATCAATTTGGATATTCGCAAGTGGAGGCATTGCAGGAATTCGGTTTCCCCCATGTTGCTGTCGCTCATCTGATAATCTCCGATTCAAGTCCGCGAGAGGAATACAAGACTTATTTGCTCGGAACTTGTGGAGAAGGGTCGACGTTGGAAAACATACATCCCATAGAGGCAGATCCCTTGCCTACGAAACTAACTGATCGAGTTTTTGGACGCCTTTTGGCCAATAGTCCGAGCCGAAAGATAGGACTGCTTGCATATTACATGGATCCTAAACGCTTGTTTATCCCCAGTGGAAAACGCTCCTATACCGCTGGCTACACCAAAGAAGCTATGGTGGGGATAGCACGATACTACCAAGAAAACGTTGAGATGTTCCTTCAAATGCCGCGATATTCCCCTGAAGATGTAGCTCGATGCAAAGGGTCAGCTGGGTAGTCTTTCGGCAAACAGATGTCCAAGAAAACATCCACGCCCCCCTCTCAATCAACCCTTCGCTTCCACCTATAGCACACTAACGGAAGTGAATTGTATTTCACTTCCGTTAGTAGTACTCTTAGTGAACTGAAATCTTTGGTGGCGGGGAGACGCTATGTGGCAAAAAGTGCGTTATGAAGAATGTGCGTGGAACCATAACCCCGATGTGCTTGTGTATATCCCAAAAAGCCGACGGCGCAAGATTACCCCAAGCTATCAGGCGGCAGTGCCCGCAAGCGTTGCCTTGGCATCTCCCGATCTTTCTACATGCCTGATTCAGCGAATCGAGGACGCGCGTGCTGCCATTATCAGATTCGATCAAAATCAATCGAGGAAGTCTTATGACCTGCCAGCGCTCATACTTCGAAGCGAATCGTCATCGAGTTCGCAAATCGAGCGTTTGACCTCAAGTGTCCGTAACGTAGCACTTGCTGAATTCACCGACAAGGCACCCGAAAATGCAAGGCTCATTGCGGGCAATGTAGCTGCGATGCGAGCCGTACTTGCGCAAACAGGGCCGATAACTGTTGATGCTATTTGCCAGATTCACGATACGCTTATGAAAGATTCTGGTGAGGAACTTGGTCTACGCAGCGAGCAAGTATGGATTGGTGGGACTCCTTACAGTCCCCATGAAGCCGCCTTTGTTCCGCCCCAGGCATCGCGCGTGCCATCGTGCTTGCAAGACCTCATTGTTTTCTCTGAACGTGACGATATCTCGCCCATAGCGAAAGCGGCGATATTCCATGCTCAGTTCGAGACGATTCATCCCTTTACCGATGGCAATGGGCGTACCGGTCGCGCTTTGCTGCATCGCATGCTGTCTCGTGATGAGATTTTGCTTCATACAACTCTGCCGATTTCAGCGGGGCTGTTGCATGATGTGGAAGATTATATGCAAGCGCTTGCGGCCTACCACGATGGCGAAATCGAACCTATAGTAGAACGTGTAGCCTCGGCGCTTGAATTAGCCGTAGTGATTGGCACGCGCGTTTCGTCTGACGTAGATGCAATTTTGGCACAATGGCATGAGCTTATTACGGAGCGCAAAGGGTCGGCCGCTCATCGTCTGGCCGCTCTGCTTGTCGAGTACCCGGTTGTTAACGTTGCCTTTGTTGCAGAACGTCTTGATATTTCGCCGAGAGCTGCAAGAACTCTCATTGAGGTTGCTTGCGATAGGGGTATCTTGTCCAAGTTGGGTAACGCGAAGCGCGGTGCTTTTTATCAGGCAGATGCACTTCTTGCGACGCTTGAAGAGGCATCAAGCGTTAACGGCATTCGGCGGATAGCTTCTCAAGCGTAGTTAAATTCAGTAAATCCATGCAATGCGGAACGAATCCGTTTTGTTCGGTGTTGCTTTTTGCAAGCCTAGCGCGAAAGCATTATTTGAAATGGCGTGCTGCAACGAGCGCAACGATAAGGGAAGACGCTCCGACGAGCACTGCAAATGCCCCCATAGCTAGTGTGCCTGAATCACCAAGTGGCGGCAGGGGCCGTAGTGCGTTTTCGGCAGCTGTCGGTAGCTGCACGGGGCTGGTTGAAATCTGATTGGCCGCAGGTGTTTCATTGGGCGTTGACGGAGTAGGTTTTGGGTTGGGCGGAATGGGTGGATCGGGTGGGGTGGGTTGTTCCATGGCTATACGAGCATGAAGCGCGGGTGCTAAGATGTTTGGCTCGGCAACTGCGAAAAACGTTTCATTGGGAAACGCAGCTAGCGTGGTTTCAATAATGCGACCGCGTTCTGGTAACACGATGAGCGCTTCGGGCGAATAGGCAATGCCTCGAAAAGCCGCTATTCCCGCACCGCTTTCGCCGAGAGCTTGCCCTTCAACCGATTCACCGGCTGTTATGAGAACCGAAAGGTTTCCGTCAAGAGAAAAGATGCCCGCAGTAATACCCTCGCCATACACGTTCGCATTGCTTATGCTCAGGTTGCCAACTGCAATGATGCCGAAAGAGCCTACGCCTTTGCTTGCCGTACTTGTTGCAGATATGGTTCCGCTTGCACACGTAAGAGACCCGTAAGAGCAAAGGGCGGATGTGCTAAAAGGTATAGTGTCAGACCCGACAAGCGTTGACGTTTGTAAGAAGTTGTCAGGTTGAACTGCAGCAGTTGTAGGGTCGGGGATATCAAGGCCATTAGCAATAGCCTGTACATTTGCTCCCTCCAGTGTGATGTCTTGCAGGGCAAATATGCCGTACTGGCGGCCGTGCGCTTCGAGGGATGCCGAGTCTTGCACGGCCAAGTTCATACAGCACGCGCCGTAGCGAGGAGAAAGCGCGGGGTTGTCGGAGTCTGCTTGTATGCGCACGCTGTCGCGTAGGGTAAGGGTGGTATCGTACGATTGCGCGGCGTAAAGCGCGTAATCGAATTGGGCACCTTCCGAAGCGCTTGCGTATAGCGAACCTGTTCCGCCTATGGTTAGATTGCCGGGAATATCTATTGCTTCGGGGTAGGGGGACGTGCTGTCTGTGTTGACGATGGAATTGTTTCCCTCGATCGTCAAAAGGGTGTCGACGTTGGAAGAAGTGCTGTTCAGAAGGCCTCGCGTTGGCGCACCAGACAGAATGTCGATTCCTTGCAGTGCAAGTTCCACGGTGCCTGAGGAAGCCGTAATGCTGATTTGATTGGAGGTTTGAACTACCCCCGATTTCATCGTTATGCTGTAGGTTCCAGCATCGGGAATAAAGAGAATTCCTGACGCGTAAACCGGTGGAGTGCCGGTGGTGGTAACACTGAAGTCTCCATAGTCTTGTGTTTCCGCCCAGGCGTGCGGCACCCAGACGAGAGACAGAAGGAAGAAAAGCGCGACCGCTGGGATAAGGTGTGCGGCGCTCAGGTGAATGTGTCCGTGTCCGATCGTGCGTGTCGGCTCGTTCACATTGCGAGTACGCATTGTTTTATCTGCCACTAAAGCAATGCCGCGCTGGCACTTGGCTTTTGCCATGCTGGGCTCTCCTATCTGGAAATGGTATGCTCAAGAAGCATGACAGTTTGGGGGCTGCGATGGCATGGTCGTTGTTGGTTCGGAACTCAGCTGTGAACCAAAGAGAATATTCTTGTTGCATAAACGGCCCCCTTGTTTTGGGCTAGTTCGCAACGAGCTCTAATTTGTCTGATTTGCAACCTTCTCGCGGATTCGGCTCGTGGTGCCGCGAGCTCTGCAAGCGATACTGGAGGGGCCAGCGAGGAATAAAGCGATCCACGCAACGCCGGCCAAAGCCGTCAACCACCCCAACCAGGCGAACAGCGGGCTCAGTACGATTCCGTAAGCGGCGCTGACCGCAGCACCGAACTCTCCACCCATCGGAGAGATTGCGCCGACCACGTTCGGTTGCGCAAGTGCCAGAGCCAAGCGTACGAGACACAGCGCAATGGCCGCTGCTGCAGCAACCCATAATCCTGCGCGACGCCGATCGACCGCAATGAAAAGCGCTCCGGCAAAACATAAAATAACAATCACCAACAAAAAAGGAGAAGTTTGGTTCAGGGTGCCGATCACTTGCTGGACATTTGCAAGAGCGGCGTCATCTGCGATGACGATTTGTTCATCGTTGGAAATATCTGGAATATTTTCGGCGAACGCATGGCCTTTTGCCGTGATCCGATCTCGTAATAATTCTCCCACACTGGATAAATCGATGGCTATCTTTCCGTTCGAAGTTTCGAGTATTCCTGTTAGTTTTTCTCCAGCGGCAAATTCATTGAGAACGGCATGCGCCGCCTTATTGAGACTCGTCCACGTTTGATAAAACTGCGGAGATTGAACGAGATCAAGGGCTTCACTATGAATAAAACTCTCAATATAAGAGGCTGTGGGGATGGCGAGAAACGACAAATTCTCGGGGAGCTGATTTTCGACGACGCGTCCGATCTCAAGGTTCTCGCACAATGCAGTGGCAGCAACAGAGGCGACTTCCTCCTGAATAGCCGGGTTAGCAGCAAGCGGGCTGACTGCTGCAACCCATGCATCTGTGTTCGAGATGAGACTACTAGCCCACAGCATGGGTACACTTAAGGCCAGCACCAAGGCGCCCATGTATGTTAGTGCCGCAGCCGCGCGGTTCTTGATTTTTGCCTTTTTGGGCGATTCTGTAGTCTTTGACGCTTCGAGTTGGTTTAGCTCCTCCTTCGCGTCAATTGCGTCATCCGGTTCTTGTTTCTTCGCTTCTGGAGACTCGTTGTCGTTTTGTGTGGGCGCTATCATCTCTTCGGTCATGTACAGACCTTTCGCTAATATTTTAACTTAGAACAGCTTGCACCAAATTCGCGGGTGACAGCCGTTGATCGACCTGATTCCGAGCGTAAAGAGGCGCACTACAAATACATAAAGGGTATTAATGCTAACTATCATTATGAAGGCTATTCGCTATTAAAAACCGAGGATTTGTAATCTATCGTGCAACGAAATTTTCACAGCGTCTAACCCCTCATATGATATTGCCAACAGCCTATATGTCGCGCTCCCTGTCCTCGCTAAAACCTGCACAGCAATTCTACCAGCCAAAAAGTTAGATCAAGCCGCGTCGGTGTGCCGCATGTTTGGTGCGAGTGCGGACGTGGCGTTGCAGTTATGCGGTAGCGTAGAAGAAGCCTCGCTTGAGATGCCGAAAGGCCCCAGAAAAGAAGGTGCGTCATCGCTCGAAGCGGAGGATTTTGAGCCACAAACGGTTCCTGCGTAGAGCTGTGTTGAATGAGTGTCTCTTCGTGCTAGCCATCCATGTTATACCTCCTAGAAGATATGACCGATGAGAATCGGTGAAGCCCCCTTTATGCAGCTCGTGGGTTAGGCAATAATCGTTTCTATCAAGGAAAACGGTGGTTGCTTACCACATGCAATGAAGGAGGCTTCATGCGTT
>JAEWYG010000019.1 GCA_023395755.1 Actinomycetes bacterium
ATCGGCGGGCGAGCCAAACGTACGCTCGGCACCCACGATAGCAATAAGAGTTAACACCGACATAAGCACCGGGAGGCCTGAAAAAAATAGCTGCTCAAGCAGTCCGCTAAAACCAAACCATTCGCTAGAACGGCCCACATAGCCATCGACCACTTCGGTATAAAATACGCAGAACACCCACGCCAGCAGGAAAGCCCATCCGAATCGCCTCATAGGAACAAAGCGAGCAATTACGCTCGCAAGCGATTTCTCTCTTTTTTCCATCATCCGCGTTTTCGCCATAGTCGCCCCTACCCACCTTATTGCGCACCTTAAAAGCGGCATACAAGCGCCGCAAAGGAGTTTATTATAGCGGCCCCGCATGCAGTAAGCATGCGGGGCCGCCTGAAAACGACGTACGAAGCTGAGGGAGGGAAAGGCTTCGTAACGTCAAAGAATGGAGGAAGGTTAAGCTACAGAATCCCCAGCCGCATACATACCTGCCATACGACCCCCGCTATACGCGCACATGAGAGAGTAGCCTTCATAGTCGCAATATGGAGCACTCATAAGCGTTCCGTTATCGGCTCCCGCCACATACAAGCCCTCGATAGGCATACCATCGCTGTCGATGGCCTGAAGACGATCGTTTGTGCGAATGCCGCCGATGGTTACCCATGCACTCGGCTCGTAGGTAAAGGCATAAAACGGGCCAGTTGCCACAGATCGCAAAAAGCATGCCGGCTTATAGAACTGCTCGTCCTTACCACCTGCGCAATACGCGTTGTATTGTTCAAGGGTCTCTACCAGATCGGGTGCGTTAATGGCTTCAGCCAGTTCATTGATAGTGTTTGCCTTATACGCCCAGCCCGCCGAAACAGCTTTGTCTATATCGGCCTGCACATTCTCCAACGGCTTACCCTTAAGCGTCATCGCACCCGTACGCCAATTCACCTCATCGGAGCCACATAACGTCCAAGCATCCATGCCCGCATTTAATCCATCCACATAAGCCTGATCGACCACTGCGTAATACTGGCCACCCACCAGCGAGATAGCGCCGCCCAAAGCAAGCGGCAGATTCGCAAACTTTCCCTCATTCGAAAAGCGACGACCTTGGTTGTTTACCAGCAGTGTGCCGTAAATGCCAAGAGCAAAGGCGGCGTTCGACCGACCCCAGATTCCCTCGGCTTCCTTGTTTGAACCGGAAAACTCGTTACCCGCAATACCCCACTGCGTGGATATCTGACCACCCGCAGCCTGCACCATATCGATGCCCTCACCCGTAGATAGCACGCTACCCAGCGGATTCACGAACGTTCCAAAACGCTCCTGCATCTTCTCGACACTTCCCAAGAAGCCACCAGTAGCAACAATAACAGCCTTCGCCCTTACATCCAATACGCCGTCACCTTCACACTGAACACCTTTGCAGATGCCATCCTCAACAATAAGGCGCTTTGCTGCAGTATCGAACACAAATTCGCCGCCCTTTGCCTCGACCCACTTCTGTAAAGGACCCATACGATTCTCGCCCTTTGCTTGGGTTTTTGAATCTTTCGGATCGGATTGAAAATTCGCGCGCACCGAAGCATGTCCAGCCCCATAGTTGTCGGGGCGCAAGCCCGTCGCTACGCCAAACTCATCGGTAAAACGATCGATGGTATCTCCCGACAACTCAACAGCCGCCTTAACTGCCGCAGCGTTTGTAGACCAGTGCGCGTATTCCATAATGTGGTTAAATGCCTCTTCTACCCCAAAATCAATACCAGCCTGCTGCTGCAGCTTCGACCCCACCATAAAAGGGCCCCCTGCGAGCGAACCATTGGACACGCCAACGCTGTTACCCTTCTCAACCACGATAACGCTCTTGCCAGCGCGGGCAACCTCGACAGCCGCCCACATACCAGCACCGCCCGCACCTAAAACCACCACGTCACATTCCTTGGTTTGATCGGCTGTTTTCATGGCTTCAACAGCGCCGGCCGAAGCGACCTCTTTTGTATCAGCCTTGTCAGCTGTCGCCTTAGGTGAACACCCCGCGAGCGCCACTGCACCACCCAGTGCGGCCACACTGCCCCACGTCAAAAAACTACGACGGGAAAGACCATTCTGTATATTCTTCATATGAACTCCCTCCTACAGGATTCATCGATAAGCCTCGAAGTATCTTACTAGTCCGAGGCTGCGCGCCTTCCCAAGGCGCTGAAGCTATCATGCGTTCCACGAGGGTATTTGTCGCGGGTGAACCTGCTAGAGCGCGGGGTGAACCACAAATCACCCCTGCACTCACCCCTCCTTTCATTGTCGTCCTGCTACAATATCTTCACCAAAAGGAGGTGAAGATGAAACCAAGTGACGTAGTGCGAGCACTTACACCAGAAGACCGATCCACCAACGAAGAACCACTTACGGCGCTACTCTTCCCGTTACGCTTCTTAGGTATGGGCCTCCTTATCACGTGGCTTTGCTGCACGCATGTCGTTTCCATCTTCCCTGGAGCCGGATTCGACCCTGCGCTACGCAGCACATTCGACTACGGCATGCGTTTTGGCGACATCGGCAGTTTTTTACTCATGGCCATATTTGCAAATCGCATTGGACGGTTAGGACGTCGGCCAAAAGCAACGGCTTTTTGCGTTGCGCTTACGGTACTGGGAACAGCCGTGGTGGGTCTCATACTTATACCGATGGGAGCGACAACTTCTCTTATATTCGCAATAGCCGTACTTACCGGCATCGGAGGAGCTGCCTTGTTCTGTCTGTGGGCAGAAGCGTATAGCCAGATGGGAATGACGCAAACCGTTATGTACGGGGCTGGTTCCTGTATCGTCGCCGCAGTAACTGCCTTTCTCATCAGCACCATGCAACCCCCCTACGCCGTTGCAACCACCGCACTACTACCCTTGATCTCATTTCTCTGCGCACTATTAAGCTTTCGTCTCGTACCGCCAGAGCGCCCCCAGCCCGCCGGAGTTCGTTACCCGTTACCGCTCAAACTTTTGGGCATGATGTCCCTTGCTGGACTATTATCAGGCCTTGCAGGGTCGCTATTACCTAATCCCGATGGCCTTGGAGCAATCCATCGCGTTGCCGCCACCGGACTTGCCGGCGTGGTTATTATCGCTATGATGCTAAGCCGAAAAGACCGCATCGATGTGCGGTTTTTAGCAAAGGTTGGCCTCCCTCTGTCCATTCTTGCGCTTATACTTATTCCTTTCGCCGGACCCCAGTGGGGCTATGCAGTATCATTCCTTATCAAACTTGCTTATGTATGGTTCACCTTTTTCGTACTTCTTATGCTTGCAAATATCGTGTTTCGTTTTGAAGTACCTAGCCTGCGTTTGTTTGCTATCGCACGCGCATCGAGCGAAGCAGCTATCTTCATGGGTGTTGCGGCACGACGCGTACTGCAGCAAAATAACGCCTTCGTCGACCCAGCCGTTCTTATAGGCCTGTCGCTGGGGGGCATTGTTATTGTTTTGCTTTGTGCGCTTATCTGGAAAAGTGAGACATCCGTCAATGGCGACTGGGGTGCTTCAGGTATATCTCTAGTAGACAAGCTACACGTGCCTGGACCCCGTGAGCGCTTTATGGCTCGCTGCGACGAACTTTCAGTCTGCTATAAACTTACGACACGCGAAACGGAAATTATGGCACTTATCGCACAACGCAAGAGCCGCTCAGAAATCGAGCACGAGCTGTTCTTGTCACAAAATACCGTGAAGACTCATGTTCGACATCTCTATGCCAAGCTAGACGCCCGCTCAAAAGCCGACGTTATCGCGCTGTTTGAGCGATAGCAAAGATCACCTTAATAATTCATGACGATTGCGTAAAGGATAGCGTAGGCGTACAGGGTTTATGGCAAGATGGAACATTGCATAGTCATATGCAGCGATACACGACTACTCTAGTCGCGCAACCGTTGCGTGCGACCCAACGAAACAAGCGTGCGGCAAGTGGCGGTGGAACACCGCAACACAAGCACTCAGGCAAATAAAGGAGACCGGCGATGGGCTTTTTCTCAAAGTTCGAGGGTAAGATGGAGGACGCGTTCGAAGGTGCGGCAGACCGCATGGCGAACTCTCCTATCTCCCCCGTACAGATCGCCAAAAAGGCCGAAAAGCAGATGCGGCGCGAGAAGATGGTGGGCGCAGGCAAACAGTACGCACCCACACTCTACACCGTACTGGTAAACCCCGACGACGATCAGCGTCTATTTGGCTACTACCCTACGTTAGCGGGCGAGACCGAGACGTACTTAACAGCGAAAGCTGCTGATGAAGGCTTAGTTATGGACGGTCAGCCGCTCGTACGCTTCATCGTAGACGATGGGCTAAAGCACGGTAAGTTTGACGTTATCGCAGAAGCAGTGGCAGCACCCATCATCGCACAACTGCGGGCCGAGGAGATGCAGCGCTACGGACTGGGCGGCCCGGGACAAGCGGGCGCTTCTTACGGTGCCGCAGCCCCCGGCTACGGCGCGCCTATGCCAGCACCCGGCCAATCATACGACTACGGTCAACCTGCCAGGGGCTACGCTCAGCCCGCTAGAGAATACGGCGCCTACCCCGAACAGCCGGCCTACGGTGCACCTGTCTACGAAACACCCGCTCCTTACGCCGATCCGGCAAACCAGCCCTATCGCGACCTCGATGCCAATTTCGACGAGAACAACACCTCATTCGACGACTACGACGACACCCCTAAGCCGCCGCTACCCTACGTTCCCGAAGACGTACTCGACTACTCCATCGATTACGGCGAATACACGTTCGACAGCCAGAATTTTGACGACTACCGTGAAAACGGTCGTCCGCACGGTGTTCCCATAGTAAACGCTGGTGTTGCCGCTGGATCTGCAGGTATAGCCGGAGCAGCCGCAGGAGCCGCACTCGCGGGGCATCCAGAAGCCTACGGGCAAGCAGCAAACGCAGGTCGAATGGTTTCTGCAGACACGGTGGTGTTCGCAGGCGGTGCCGGGCAGGCAAACCCAATCCCCAGCCAAAATGCCGTCCGTGCTAGCCTCATTGACACCTCGAACAACCGCGCATACTCGCTCGCTTCAAGCCGCCTGCTCATGGGTCGCGAATCAAAGAACGACATCGTTGTTCACGACATTAACGCCAGTCGAACACACGCGGAATTACGGTTAGAACCCCAAGGAGTTTGGACCATCACCGACTTAGGCTCCACTAACGGCACGTTAGTGAATGGTGCAGAAATTGCCACAAGTCCGCTGCGCGAAGGGGACCGCATTACTATCGGCATGACGAACTACGTGTTCACGCAAATCCAGTAGCACAGAATACGATGAACAAACACGTGAGCATAACAAGCTTCAACCGCATAGAACCAGAGGTGTACTCGTGATCGATGTTGTACTGCTGATAGGGCGCTTGCTGTTTGTTGCGCTACTGTATCTGTTTCTGTTCGCCATTATGAAAACGGGTGTAGGATTGGTGCGCGGCCAGCGCAAAAAAGAACGTACCTGGAACCTATCGGTTGAACGCGGTCCCAAAGAATTGCGCGGCGTATCTATCGTCGTACGCGGTCCCGTTATTGTCGGGCGCAGCCCTGGTGCCGATATCGTGGTAGGCGCAGGCTATGTATCGGGACGCCACGCACGTTTTTCACTTATGGGGCAGAACTTGTTCGTAGAAGATCTAGGATCAACCAATGGGACTGCCGTAAACGGACAAGTTATTACCGAGCCGGTTGCGCTTAAGAATAACGACGTAGTAAACGTTGGCGACGTGGCTATACGCGTGAGGTTTGCATAATGGCTACCGAACGCTCATATAAGTCGACAGCTCACACCCGCAAGGGTGCCACTACTACTTTTGGTAGCCGCACCGATATCGGCTGCTTGCGCGACCATAACGAAGATAGCCTCATTGTTGCCCCACCTTTATTTGCTGTCGCCGATGGCATGGGAGGACACGCTGCAGGCGAAGTGGCTTCCGAGATTGCCGTAAACGTGCTTGCCGAGCGCGCTCCAGCCCATCCCGACTCCGAAGCACTCGGCCTTGCCGTAGAAGAAGCAAATCGCGCCATTATTCGTGCAGCTCACGAAGGACGTGGTCGAGAGGGCATGGGCACTACCGTGACCGCTGCCATGTTAGAAGGCGAACGCCTTATTATCGCCCAGGTGGGCGACTCTCGAGCATACTTGCTACATCAGGGGAAAATTCAACAGCTTACACGCGACCATAGCCTTATGGCCGACATGATTGAAGCTGGACAACTTACCCCCGAGGAAGCTCGATCGCACCCCAATCGCTCGGTTATTACCCGCGCGCTGGGCAGCGATCCGCACACTCAACCCGATTTGTATGAGATAAACGTAGAAACCGGCGATCGTCTGCTGGTCTGTTCAGATGGCTTGTCGGGCATGCTACGTGACCAAGAAATCGAAGCAACACTTGTCCGTGTCCGAGACCCACAACGATGCGCCTCCCAACTGGTGAACGAGGCTATCGCTGCAGGAGGCCACGACAACATTACCGTTATCGTGGCCGATGTAACCGGCTTTGCTGAAATACGCCGCAATAAAATAGCACGCAAGACCAAGTTCGGTATCGCTTTGGTGCTTGTATTGTTTGCTCTTATTATGGTAGGAACAGTATGGGGTACAAATACCTATCTCCACACGGTGGCTTACCTGGCAGATGACAATGGGAAAGTAGCTATTTACCGAGGTATTCCAGGAAATGTTTTTGGATTTTCCTATTCTGAGCTAGTAGAGACTACCTCAGTATCAGTGGACGATCTGCAACCAGGATTCGCTGAACGCTTAAAAGACGGCTGGCGCGTAGATAGCGTCGCAGCAGCCGAGGCGCTGGTCAAAGAGTACCAAGCAGACATCGACGCGAACAAACAGTCTTCAACCGCTAAAAACACCAACCAAGGTGGTGCCGCATGAAGCGCCGCACCATAGAGCTAATTCTTCTGTGCGTGGCCGCCCCTTTCGTGGCACTACTCTTTGCTATGTTGGCGGTAAACGCAGGTCAAACACTCGATTTCAATACACTGGGCGTGCCCATTGGTATCTTTGTTGCATTTGTTATAGCCCACTTAGCGGTGCGTAAATTTGCTCCTGGTGCCGATCCCGCTATCCTACCTATCGTGTTTGCCCTTTCAAGTATCGGCATTTGCTTTGTGGAGCGGCTTGCTCCAAATCTTGCTATGACCCAAGTTATATGGCTTTTTGTAGGCGTTGTCTGCATGATACTGGTGCTGGTTTTTACGCGAAACTTGGAAAAAATAGCCAATTTCAAATACACTTTTATGATCGTAGGCTTCTTGCTCCTACTTTCACCTTTGGTACCAGGGCTTGGCCAAGAGATATATGGCAGCCGCATCTGGTTGAGTGTCGGTCCCTTCTCATTTCAACCAGGCGAGATCGCCAAAATCGTTATCGTGCTATTTTTGGCAGGATATCTGGCTTCAAACCGAGAAATGCTCTCGGTCTTTACCTGGCGCGTGGGCCCGTTTCACTTCCCCGACCTGCGCGTACTGGTACCACTTTTACTCATGTGGGTTATCGCGTTGCTTATCGTTGTGTTCGAGAAGGATTTGGGCAGCGCGCTCGTATTCTTCTTTGTATTCATTGTTATGCTGTATGCCGCCACCGGAAAAAAGTTCTTCCTTGTAGTCGGCTTGCTGCTTATTGCGATAGGTGGTGTGGGCGCATACCTAGCGTTTAGCCACGTACAAGTGCGTGTAGAAACCTGGCTCGACCCCTTCGCCGATGCGCAGAATACGGGCTATCAGCTAACGCAGGCAATCTATTCCATTGCCGACGGTAATTTGTTCGGACAAGGTATCGGCCGCGGACTTGCGGGCAACATTCCTGTCGTGGAAAGCGACTTCATTTTTGCTGCCATTGCTGAAGAGATTGGCCTTCTGGGCGCTGCAGGTGTTTTGCTTCTGTTCTTATGCTTTGCCATTCGTGGTCTCGTTACTGCAGCTCGGGCAAAGAGTGACGTTAGCTCGTTTGTGGCGGTGGGTCTTACTTCGGTTATCGTACTGCAAGCATTCATTATTGTTGGCGGCGTTACACGCCTTATCCCCCTCACAGGCCTCACTCTGCCTTTCATTAGCCAGGGCGGTTCCTCTCTTTTAGCCAGCTTCATCATTGTAGGCTTCCTCTTGCGCTGTGGAGACGAAGGAACAGGTGTCGGCCAGGAGATAACCAGCGCTACGAGTTCGTTGCACGCGAACAGCGTACTGGGCCGTGTGTCTTTGGGCAAGCGTCTTACCCACACTATGTTTATCTACTCGGCACTGTTTGCGCTGTTGGTAGCCAACCTCACGCTTATTATGGTTGTGCAAGCCGACTACTACCAAAGCATGCCGGGAAATAATCACACTCTAGCAAAAGAGGCGCGCACCGAGCGCGGAACCATATCAACCTACGACGGAACAGTTCTAGCTCAGAGCATCGAGCAACCCGACGGCACTTACGAGCGCGTCTACCCTGCCGGCGATCTAGCAAGCCATGTGGTAGGTTATGCATCCACACAGTACGGCACCAGTGGAATCGAAGCAGCCGAAAACGACACCCTCAAGGGTCAGCAGAATTTTGCCAGCTGGACTGACGTTTTAAATTCAATGGCTGGCATTAGCAGCCCCGGCAACGACGTTACCCTCACGCTGAACTCTAAAATACAGCAAGCGGCACAAGACGCACTGGCTGGATATTCGGGTGCGTGCGTCGTCATGGACCCCGACACAGGTGCTGTACTTGCCATGGCTTCGTCGCCCACTTATAACGCAGCCGACGTGGAGACACTCATCAAGCAGGCTGCAGACAACCCCAGTAGCGGAGATAGCACGCTACTAAACCGTGCAACCCAGGCTCTTTACGCACCGGGTTCCACGTTCAAGATTGTCTCACTGGCTACCGCCTTAGAAGACGGCGTTGCAAAGGAAAGTACGGTATTTTCGTCACCAGGCACCATGGAGATTGGCAACGCCCCCATCTCCAACTTCAACAAGAATAGCTATGGTGACATTACCTTAGCCCGCGCCACCGAGCTGTCGTCCAACACCGTATTTGGCCAGCTTGGTGTTGAGATGGGAGCCGATAAGCTGGTAAGTGGTGCTGAAAAGTTTGGTTTCAACAAGCGTATTGAGTTCACGCTCGATACTGTTATGTCACTTATGCCCGAGCCCAGCGAAATGAAGCCCTGGGAGACAGCCTGGGCCGCCGCCGGCGAACCCGTTGGCACGGTAAATAGCACCAGCCACCCCAGCCCCGCGGGCCCGCAGGCCACTGTTCTCGAAATGGCCCTTGTCGGTTGTGGCATTGCGAACGACGGCACCATCATGAACCCCTACTTAGTGCAGGGCATCTACAACGCCAACGGCGAGCGTAGCTTCACCGCCCAGCCCAATAAATTCTTGCAAGCCGTAAGCAAGGAAACGGCCAACCGCGTAAAAGAAGTGCTCAAGGGTGTCGTTACCGACGGTACGGGCACCGCAGCTGCCATTCCTGGTGTAGAGGTGGCGGGCAAAACAGGTACCGCGGAAAAACCGAACGGCAACGATAGTTGGTTTGTAGGCATGGCACCCGCCGACAACCCTCGGGTCGTAGTTGCCATCAACTTAGAGCTTGCCGAAGAAGGTAAAGGTAGTGAGCGAGCACAAAATGTGTTGAAAACGGCTTTGCAGGTACAAGGACTTTTGTAGTTAAGGTATGCTGGTGGCACTTGTAATTCAAACGTAGCACGCGCCTAAGCATGTGACCTAAAGGAGCATAAACGTGACCGGAAACATGACAGGTAGGGTATTTAACAACCGCTACCAAATTACCGAACGCATCGGCATTGGAGGAATGGCCGAGGTATATCGCGCACAGGACAACGTACTGGGACGCCTCGTCGCCGTAAAGGTGATGCTGCCACAGTACGCCGCCGATCCCAACTTCACCGCTCGCTTCAAGCAAGAGGCAGCAGCAGCTGCCAATCTGCAAAGCCCCTATATCGTTAACGTATACGATTGGGGTCAAGATGACGGCACCTATTACATCGTCATGGAATTCGTACGCGGAAGCGACCTCAAAACAGCCATTATCGAACGTGGCGCCATTAATCAGCGCAAGGTTGCCGAAATTGGCTCCCAGGTATGCCAGGCTCTTTCGGTGGCGCACAACCTAGACATAATCCATCGCGACATCAAGCCGCAAAACATCATGGTGCAGCCCGACGGCAACGTAAAAGTGATGGACTTTGGTATTGCGCGCGCCAAAAATTCCGTTATGACCCAAACATCGTCAGTACTGGGCACTGCTCACTATATCTCACCTGAGCAAGCGCAGGGCAAAGAGCTTACGGCCACGAGCGATATCTACTCACTAGGCATCGTGTTGTATGAAGCTGCCACGGGTAGACTACCCTTCGATGGCCCCGATGCGGTTAGCGTTGCTATGAAGCAAGTAAACGACCTTCCCGTTTCCCCTCACGAGATCAATCCCGATATCGATCCAGCGCTCGAGGGCATTATCATGCACGCCATGGCAAAGAACCCCAACGACCGCTTCGCCACTGCCCAGGATATGCGCTACGCCCTCAACGACTATCTAGCCGGGCGCCCCGTGAACACAGGTGTCTTTACCAGTGCACAAACCGCTGTTATGGGCGGTGCCATTCCTCCTATGGCGGCAGCCGACGGTACTGCGGTTATGCCTGCCATGGGTGGCACGAAACCAGCAAGCCCAGCAGGTGGCCCCAAGAACTATCGTTCCGATGATGGAAAAAAGAAATCAAACAAGAAAACTATCGCTATAGTAGTAGCGCTTATCGCAGCTTTAGCTCTTGTGGGTGTTGGGGCATTTGCCCTTATGGGTGGCTTCAGCAGCGGAGACCCCGTACCCGATGTCACCAATAAAACGGTCGAAGAGGCCACTACCATCTTGGAAAAAAGCGGTTTCCAGGTAGGCAACATACAGAAGGTGCCCGACGAGAAGATAGCGGCTGATAAAATTATCAGCCAAGACCCGAAAGCGGGAGACAAACGGGAAAAGGGTTCGAAAATTAACCTTACCGTATCGACTGGTGTCGAACAAATTGCCGTACCCGACTTAAAGGGCAAGACCACCGATGAGGCCAAGCAACTGCTTAAAGAAAAGGGTCTTGTTCCCAGCGTTGTCGAAAGTCAGTACGATGACTCCATCGAAAAAGGTAAGGTAGTGGGAACGAATCCTGCTGCTGGTACCAAAGTAAACAAAGGCGACACTGTCGAGCTCATTCCCTCGCTCGGTTCCGAAGGCACAGCAGTGCCCGACGTGGTTGGTCAGCTTGAAGGAGCAGCAACCACCAAGCTAAACAATGCAGGCTTTAAAGTAACCTTCGACTACACCACTAGCGACACTGTTGCCGAAGGTAAAGTTATCAGCCAAAGCCCCGAGGCTGGCAAGAAGCTCAAGGCCGGCGAAAGCGTAAACATTGTTGTAAGCACAGGCAAGCAGAAGCCCTCCAGCTTTACGGTAACTGCGAGCGTACAGGGAGAAGGTGGCTACGTAAGCCCCGCAACCATGGCTGTTGACGAAGGGGGAAGCGTCACCTTTACGGTCACACCAAACAGCGGCTACACCGTGGCCTCTGTTACCGACACCAACGGTAAGACCTACAATGTGCCTACTGCTGGCGGAACCTTCACCATAAGCGATGTGAAGAATAGCATCGCGGTAACAGTAACGTTTAAGCAGACCACGCCGAACCCGCCTTCAGCGGGTGGTAACACAACGAACTAAGCTGAAGGGCCTACCATAAGCACCTGAACCGCCTCCCATTTCTTGGACTCGAGAAATGGGAGGTTTTTTTGGAGAGAGTAAGACATCTTGGGCACCAAGTTAAACAAGTCAGATCAGTTTTTACCACACGAAACCTTTTTACTCTTTTCTTTATGTCATTCGCGCACCTCATGCGATTCAAGCGCTTCCCTTGCCATACTGTCGTCCTGCCTCATCTGTAATATTAAAGGGTATTTTCATCATCTTAGAGCATCGTGCTATTATAGAATTCATTAATGCTCAACCGTGCCAGCGGCGCAACCAAGGAGGTACCGCGTGCAAGAGCAAATACCCGCGCTTTCCCGACGCACACTCATCGGCGGAGCAGCTACCATCGGGGCCCTCGGCCTCATCTTCCCATCAACCGCATTTGGTGTAACCGCTGCCGAAAAACAAGCGGAAGCAGATGCAGTGCGCAATCAGCTTGTTGGTCTTCAGGCCGAGGTTGAGGCGGCTTCAGAGCTCTACCACGGAGCGCTTGACGAAAGAAACGCTGCTCAAGCTGCAATGGAAGCGGAACAGGTCAAGATCGATGAAGCTACCGCTCAGATTGCGATCCTGCAAGACCATCTCGGTAATCGAGCACGAGGCATGTACCGCTCGGGCTCTTCTACCTTCCTTGACTTTCTTTTAGGGTCGTCATCTTTTACTCAATTCACCCAAAACTGGGATATTCTAAATAACTTAAACGAGAACGACGCGCAAATGGTGAACGCCACCAAAGAACTGCGCGAAAGCGTGGAAGTCTCAAAGGCTGAATACGCTAAGCAGGAAAAGATCGCCTCCGATAAAGCGGCTGAAGCGAAAAAGAACAAAGATCAGACGGAAGCAAAGGTTTCCCAAGCTGCCATCCTTATGGACTCATTGTCGGCTGAAGCACGCGAACTGCTGCAACAAGAGCAAGCAGCTGCCGCGGCTGCTGCCGCGGCGCAAAAACAAGCTGAACTAGAGGCATCGCGTCCAAGTGGTGGAAACAACCCAAGTGGTGGAAACAATACTTCACCCGAAACGCCTGACAATAGCGGCGGCAATGGCATCGAGGTACCCTCTCAAGGATCTGTCGTAAGCTATGCCCTCTCACGTATTGGATGCCCTTATATTTACGGAGCTGAAGGTCCGAACTCGTTTGACTGCTCAGGTTTGGTCACATGGGCATACCGTCAGGTTGGTATAAGTCTACCTCATCAAAGTGAGTCTCAGCGAGCTGCTGCGCGCCAAATTGTATCGGTTTCCGAAGCCCGTCCAGGCGACGTACTTTGGCGCTACGGCCACGTAGGAATCGCCGTTGGATATGGCGGTGTACCCTATGTCCATGCGCCGACACCAGGGGCTCTTGTGCGCGATACCGACTCACTTAGCTGGTCTGGCTTCACCTGTGCGCTGCGTTTTTAACGCTACCGTATTTGCTCGCTACCACGGTCAGTAGAAAGCAAAACCCCACGCATCATAGGACAGAAATTCATCGCAGGGTTTTGAAGACCACCAATCAAGCGGCGATTGAGACGAACAAAAAAATTAAAGTGTGCCCTGCGCCATCGAAAAACAAAGCGCAGGGCACACTTTACTACGGCGCGACCTTATCGGACATGCTGCCGCATGTCATCAGTACCTAAACAAAGGAGAACGGACGATTAAATATCCCACGGATGGCTGCAAGATACTCCTTCGAACCCACAACCTCAATCGTGCCATCAGCCACAAGCGCGTCGAAACCAGCCGTACCAGAAAGTAGGCCTCCCATGACCTCAAACGGCATGCGCAACTCAATACCCTGCTTGCCCTCGACCGCGCCGTCAACCAGCACACCAACGCAGTTGCGAATATCCATCGACTTAGTCACTTTTTCGTCGGTAAAGGTGGTGGTCAGGAACGTGTCCATACCCTCAGCTTTTTCCGGAATCAGCGAAACGCGAAGCTGCTCAAGCAGAAGTTGCGCGGCATCGAAGAAACGCGCGACGGGTCCTGGGGAATACTCGTCGGTACCGTAAGCTTGCCTTCAAGAACAAGTGCCTGCGTGGAGTAGTAGTGGCGCGTGTTCGTTGCGTAAGTAACCTGAGCCATTTTGCGGAAAGCCTGCGCCTTAACCGCCTTGGCGGCTAAATTCTCAGCATCCACACCTTGTAGCACATAGGTTGCGAGCGTCGCGGCCCAAGCATACTGGTTGTCGAGCATCGCTTCCTGTGCAGCAAGAATGACGTTGTCTACGCCGCCCATGAGGTCGACGATTTTAGCTCCCTCAAACGACTTGCTCACAGGGTGCAGCTCCAAAGCATCAACGCCGAACCAACCGACGTTGCCCGAGTACACAGCACGTACGT
>JAEWYG010000036.1 GCA_023395755.1 Actinomycetes bacterium
GAGCATAGCCAAGGCCCGCCATTTTTTCATAGGTAGCACCAGCAAACTGCGGACAAAGCGAACGCACCTCATCCCATATCTCTTTCGTATCGCGATACGCCATGGGATAACCCATTCGCGTAGATAAATCGGCAAATATTTCCCAGTCGTGACGACATTCGCCCTTGGGAGGAAGTGCCGCCGTGGTACGCTGGAACGACCGATCGGATGCGGTATATACTGCATCATGCTCGCCCCACGATGTTGCAGGTAACACAACATCGGCAAGCGCAGTGGTTTGCGTCATAAAGATGTCTTGACTAATCAATAAATCAAGATTCTCAAGCGTCTGCTGCATTTGTGCTGTATCGGGTTCGGTTTGCAGAGGATCCTCACCGAAGTTGTAAAACGCACGAATCTTGCCTTCGGCAACTGCATGGGGCAAATCGGTAAGCTTCCATCCAGCCTTAAGTGATAGCTTTTCCTCAGGAATACCCCACGCAGCTGCAAATTTTGCGCGCACCTGCGGGTTGTCAACGCGTTGGTAACCGGGGTAGAGACTGGGCCACATACCCATGTCGCATGAACCCTGCACATTATTCTGACCGCGAACTGGTGCAAGCCCGCTGTTCGGTTTACCAATGTGACCGCAGATCAGAGCCAGTGCCGCAATGGCGCGAACGGTCTGCACGCCCTGCACCTGCTGCGTTACGCCCATACCCCAACCAATCACCGCAGTTTTTGCCGTTGCATAACGTCGAGCTGTCTGGCGAATAAGTTCGGGAGCTAATCCACACGTATCAGACACTTCCTCTGGTGCGTAGTTTTGCACCACTGCCCACCAGTCGTCAAAACCCTCGGTATGGTTATCGATGAAATCCCAGTCGGCCAAATCTTCGTCGATAACCGTATAAGCCAGCGCGTTCACCAGCGCTAGGTTTGAGCCGTTTTGCAGCGGCAAATATTTATCGGCAATACGGGCCGACTCAATAACACGCGGATCGCACACAATCAGTTCGGCACCGCGCTCCTTTGCCTTAACAATACGGCGGGCCACAATAGGATGACTAGCAGCAGGATTGTAGCCGATAAGCAAGATACAATCCGTACGCTCCAACACGGGAATGCTAACGCTCATAGCACCCGAGCCCACGCACTCCATAAGGCCGATAACACTTGCCGCATGACACGTGCGCGCACAATTGTCGATATTATTCGTTCCCAGACATGCACGGGTGAACTTCTGCATAACAAAGTTTGCTTCGTTACCAGCACCACGCGAAGACCCGGTAAGCATAACCGACTCGGCACCATACTCCTCAATAATGGCACGAAGCCGATCCGCCGTAAAATCAAGAGCCTCCTCCCAGCTCACGCGCTCAAGCGGCGCACCCTTGGTACGGCGGATCATAGGGTGATAAATGCGCGGCGTAAGAATTTTCGTGTCGTTGATGAAGTCGTATCCATACAGACCCTTCAGACACAACTCTCCCTCATTCGTGATACCGTCAAGGCCTTCAGCCTCGATAACCAGTCCGTTCTCAACCACGAGGTTCATCTTACATCCAGCACCGCAGTACGGGCATACAGCCATGTGCTTCTCCATGAGGCTTACCTTTCCTCGTCCAGGTCGGTGTTGAGTGCAATGGTGGCATACGATGCCGCAGCACACGCGGCAGCTTTACGTTTAGCCTGCTTGCCACGTTCCAGTATCTGCGGGTCAATCAAACGGAGAGCCTTCGTAGGACAGGCCGCGGCACAGGCAGGACCCTCTGCATGATCAATACACAGGTCACATTTTACAACCGTAGAAATGGTGCTACGGCGCTTTTTCGCACGAATGCGATCACGTGCGCTCTGTTTAGGTTTATCCGCTACGTCAGACACGACAGCGGGTTCTGGCTCGGGGGATGCCGGACGGGTAACAATATCAACCGCACCATAGGGACACGCCAGCACACAATTGCGACAACCAATGCATTTATCCGCATGCACACCAACATGTTTATCGTCTACGTAAAGACAACCGGTAGGGCACGCATCGGCGCACGGCGCTGCGGCACAGTGATGGCAGCCAACTGGAGCAGAAATGCTGCGCGTTGTTACGAGAGCAAGACGTGGTACTGCCACATTATTCGGCACGTCGTGGCGCACTAAGCAGGCAGCCAAGCACGTTTTGCAACCGATACACACGCTGGGATCAGCCATGACAAACGCACGACCTACAGGATACGCACCTAGCACGCTAGCGACTCTCCCCTTCAACGACACCTCTCGAGGATGCCAAAAGCAAACGTTCAGCCGCCTCCACCACATGAGCCATCGTTACCGATGTAGTTACCGTACCAATACCTCGGGGCACGGGCGTAATAGCTGCTACCAGCGGCTCAACCGCGTCGAAATCTACATCGCCACAGAGATTTCCCTCTTCATCAAAGTTTATGCCCACATCCAGCACCGTTTGACCCGGACTAAAGAAATTGGTTCCGAACATACGAGCACGCCCCGTGGCACAGATAACGATATCGGCACTGCGGCACACGTCCGCTAGGTCGGGTGTGTGTGAATGGCACATAGTTACCGTAGCATTGCGAGCAAGCAGCATCATAGACACCGGCTTACCCACCACCAAGCTGCGCCCCACAACCGCCACCCGCTTGCCTGCAAGTTCGACACCATAGCAATCGAGCATCTCCAAGCAAGCCGCTGCTGTAGCAGGAGGAAAGCCCATCGAGCCGTCGGCGAACACCGAAGCCAGCGAGTCCATGGTTATGCCATCAATGTCTTTACGCGGATCAAGCACCTCGCAAGCCCTCACTTCGTTGAGGTGCCTTGGTAGCGGGCGAAACATAAGACAGCCATGGATGCCTTCATCTTCATTCACCCGGCGAAGCGTCACCTCAAGCTCTTCCTGCGAGGCCTTTTCGTCAACGACGAACGATCGCACTGCCACTCCCAATGCTTCGGCACGCTTGCAAGCCGTTCGCTCGTAAGACAGATCGTCAGGACGCTCTCCCATACGCACCAGAGCAAGCGTTGGCGTCACGCCCGCGCGTCCGAGCGCCTCAATGCGCGGAGCGAGGTCGTCCGCAATGCGATCAACAGCGCGTTTTCCGTATAGCAATTCGGCCATAAGACTTCGCTACTCCTTTATGAAACGGCAGCTTTCACATAATCGAACAAATCGTCGCATCGCATGCGAACGTCTTCAATAAGAGCCTCCGCCTCATTCCTGAAGCAATCGGCCAGGGTAGCGTCTTGCATCGAAGCCACATTAATGAACACGTTAAGGCTTGCTCCATCGACCGCGGCCCGCGCGAATGCCGCGGCGACGCCTGCATCCGAGCGGGCCAGCTTGCTGCCGTAGTGGGCAAGGAAATCAATCTCGTCCACCGTCTTTGCCACCTTCCGCATAATCTCCAGCGGCACCTCACAGGCC
>JAEWYG010000206.1 GCA_023395755.1 Actinomycetes bacterium
GCCTACAAGACCAATCTCACGCACCACCAGCCATGATGCGCCCAATACCGCACAAAATATCACGGCAAACACAACCACCGAGAACAGAAGAACACCTGCGTTAGATGCGCGCTCTCCCATGACCTCTGTATTTGCGTCAGGGATCACCCTAAAAGATCGTGCTCTTGCATCAGAACTAGCAGCGGAGCGCCCATCAACCATAAAAGACTCTTCGCGCCTGCGCTTCTCGCCAAAAACACCCATTACGCCCCCGATCCTGCTTTGCTCATGCTTGATTCAATCTCAACAGAAACAATGCGACCCTTTTCTCCTGCAGCAATAAGCTGAGACTCTAGCCCTTCATCCTTTTTAACCTGCTTGATTTTCCTGATCATGCATTTTTGAACGTCATCCAGCGATAACCCCAGATCACGGCATGCCGCTACGCAATCATTCATAATGCCGTCGATCTCTTTGGTGTATTCCTGGTCCACCTCTGCGTCTAAATCGCGCACAAATACACCGCGCCCTCGCGTAGACTCCAAGTAGCCGTCGGAAACGAGGCTCAGATAGGCCTTGTTCACGGTGTTATAGTTAATCGAAATCTCCGAGGCAAGCCCACGCACCGTAGGAAGTTGATCACCCGGCTTGAAATAACCCGAGTTCATAAGATAAATCAGCCTTTGGCGCAACTGCACCCACAAAGGAACATCTGTTGTTGCATCAACTTCAAAAGAAAACATGTTCTACTCCTACTCGCTTACTTCGCGCGAAACGCTTCAACCAACTCATAAACCCATCACCGTTGACAATATCGGATGCACGCCTGCATCAACCATGCAAAGCCGCAGAATAAAACCTCCCACAAGCACACAAGCAGCCACCGCCAATATCGTTCCCGGTAAAAAACGTGCCCTGCGTGCCAAAACGATATCAAGCACTAGGGGAATCAATAGTCCCACCAGCACAAATCCACTCCAGAAAAGATAGGCGTAATCGCCCGCAATAAGTTCCTGTAGCGACGTGCTCGCGGCCATTTGGGTGCCATCAATCAAGGAACTTTCCGCAGGCAAAGTACCCGCCAGCATTGCCAGAAACAACGCGAGTACCACGCCTTCAGCCGCTACCAATACGGCATCCACCACCACAAGCCGCTTCAAAACGCCATGAAACGCTTGGCCGGCTCCTGAGAATACCGAAATGCCCAACACCAAGGCAATTCCACACGAAGCGGACGACAACACAAACAGAACGGGCAGCCAAGGCGTATTCCATAAAGGAACAGAAGGCATGCTTTGCAGCAGCAGACCCGTATACACCATGACCACAATTGAGGCCACTATCACCAACACTTCCATCACCCGCACCACCGCATCGCGCCAACGACCCAGCCCCATCCATACCATCAGCAACAGTAAAGACAAGGCAGCACAGAGCATCAACGACCAAGCTCCTGCGGTAATATAGGAGGCAGAAGGAGCTATGAAGAGAAGCACGATACGATCAGCCCGGCCAAGGTCGACCGCCAAAAAAATCATGCCCACTATCAGCGTGCCGAGCGCAGCAATAAGTCCTGGCACAAACAAAAGCCGATACGCATTGGGCACGCGCATCATTGCTCGCCTTCTTTTGCTGCGGGAAGAGGTCATGACCGCCACCTGATCGCGTGGCGACAAAAGCCCCAGTACCGCAAGCACCAAACACGCACCGGCACCAGCGCCACCAAGAAATAGGTAACACACCACCAACGTGCTGAACACGATTGCGCCACCCCTTCCCCATAGCTCGCCACGCAAGCCCCAGCTTGGTGCAAATTATCCTAAGACAATCACCCTGCCATTGTACGGGAAAATTCAGCAAAGCGCACGTAAACGCCTGGCGCGATAATATTTAATTTATGATTGGAATAGCAACAGCGTTGTAGGAATTAGACGAAGCGTCATCAAGCGCTCCTATTGATCCAACGCATCGAACATGTCATCAACAGTCGCGTACACATCAGCCCGCACCTTACCAGACATGATGTCGCGCGCTTCTTGCATGGCGGCTTCTGTGGTAGCGTTATATCGAGGCTGTTTCACGTCGAAAGGAAGGCCACCCTCCATAACGGATTTATGGAGGAACACATTTATTGCCTCGGTAAGTGTCATGCCAAGACTTGAAAAAATACCTTCCGCATCAGATTTAATCACCGGATCGACACGCATGTTAATGGTTGCAGATTTCGCCATTGAACTCACCTCATTTGTATTGTCGTTGCGCATACAATGTATCACATTAAATGCAAAAATACAAAACAGAGCCAGTGGGCGCGTCTATGAGATGTCGAAATAGAAAGTACTGCGCTGCAGCTTTCCGGCAGCTTACTGCGTAGTTTGTTTCTTCATGGATCTAATTGTCCAATATAGCAAGCCGAGTGCACCAACAACAATGCCTGCTGATATGTACATCCCCAGTTCATAGCCACCGGTTAGATCATACACAAGACCCCAAAGTGGCGCTCCGATGGCTTGACCCAATACACAAGCCATGCTCACTAAGCCCCAGATGCTAGCATAGTCTTTGTTGCCAAATACAGCGCCTGTTACCACCGGTGCAAAAATTGAAGTATTCGCATTGCCGATCGACATAAATAGAAGCGCAATACAAATTACAACGATACTCTGAGAGCCGGGCAACACCAAGAAAGAAAGAAGATACAGAATGGAACAGATGCTCAGTGTTTTTAATAAACCTAACTTGTCCGAAACAACGCCCGCAGCGGTATTGGTCACGATAATGCCAGCAGAAATAACCGACATGAAGATACCGGCTTCGACAGGAGAAAAACCCGTGCTAACGAAATAGGCCGCAAGATGTTGCGTGATTGTTACCGTAACGGCGAACAATACAAAAGCGAAAACGCACGCCCAAAGCTGAGGCATCTTGAGTGCTGCTTTGTAAGGAACGCCAATCGACTGCTCATTTGATCCCTCTTGTTGCTTTTCAGCTCCGTAAGGCATAATCCCCACATCGCTGGGCTTCGAGCGCAGAAGAAAAATTCCCACCGGTGTAGTTAGGAGCACATGAAAGGGGTCTCGTATCATGAACTCAGTCGTTTTTGCAAGAACGACTGAGTCTTTTCAACTCAGCGGAACTATGAGATAAAAGACACATAAAAAGACGGAGGGTGCTTTGGTTGGGGTCTGGGATTCG
>JAEWYG010000213.1 GCA_023395755.1 Actinomycetes bacterium
CCGCACCCGTCTGCGCCTGCTTGGCAATATCTTGCATGGCACCAAGGGTCCAGTTATTCGACCCGTTTCCCACTTGCGGCCAGGTGGTTATAGCAAGGGCTTGGGTGGGGCACATGACTACACAACGTTGGCAGTTCACGCACTTCTTGTGTTCGGCCCTCACGTTGCCTGACTTTTCGTCAACCGTATGGACCTCATTAGCGCACGAACGCTCGCACACCCCACACGAAATGCACTGTTCTTGATCGCGAAGTACCTTGTAGCGAGGCAATAGGTAATCGAGCATAACCTTACACCTCCCTCTTCTTCTCGACGGGCAACACGCCGGTAAAACTTGCATGCGGCTTTTCTTTTGCTGGTTGGTTTTCTGGCTCCTCTTGCGCCTTGCGAGCTGCAACCTTATCGAGCTGTACGACAAACGGTTTTCCTCCGTCAATAGCGCGTACATTCTCGACGTCGGGGCATACAACCTCGATAGCCGCCTGTTCGCTAGCCAGATAAACCATACTGCCCTTTTCGCCAACCATAAGAGCACGTAGTTTTAGGCGGTCGTTCAAAGCGAGAAGACCCTCATCGGAACCCAAAATGACCGACATTGGCCCGTTCACCAAAGCGCTGGAGTAGACACAACGCAAAGCCGTTTCAAACGCCGCGCGGTCAGGATTCATGCGGTCGATGTCGTCCCATGCAGGCGCTGTCATAATGTGCGCCGCCAGCTCCTGCGAGAATCCATGGCGTCGAATAAGCAGGTCGAATAGGTATGTTATAACTTCAGTATCGGTCATGAGGGTGCAGTCGTAACCAAACTGCTCGACATAACGACGGTTTGCGTCGTAACTCGAAATTTCCCCATTGTGAACAATAGACCAGTTCAAGAGCGTAAAAGGATGTGCGCCACCCCACCATCCGGGCGTATTAGTGGGAAAGCGCCCATGAGCCGTCCACGCCCACGCATCGTAGTTGTCTATGCAATAAAACGCGCCTATGTCCTCCGGATAACCCACTCCTTTGAAGGCACCCATATTCTTGCCCGAAGAGGCCACAAACGCTCCCGGTATCGATGAGTTGATGTGGAACACATGCTGCATCGTGTACTCGGCCTCATCAAGTCCACTCATATTGAGCCTAATAGGATGCGGGGCAACGAAGTAGCGCCAGATATCCGGCGGGCTTTGAATAGTTTTCACCGATTCGGTGGGAATGCGTTCCTGCTTCTCGCTCATAAAGTGCTGATCGAGATAGGCTTCAGTGGCGCGTCGTGCATCCTTGCTTTCATACATGATATGAAAAGCATACAGTTCGGCGAATTCAGGATAGATGCCATAGGCCGCGAAGCCTCCGCCTAAACCGTTGCTTCGATCATGCATGAGCGCGATTGACTTTAGAATATCGCTTCCGTCATGACGTGCGCCACTTTTGTCCATGATGCCTGCTATAGCGCATCCAGACGGAATTCTGACGTCGCCTTCTCTTATACCTTTCCCCTGTAGCATGGGGGTTCCTTTCGTCTTGCGGTATTTCGCGAAAGATGCGAAGCCAATTGCTTCCTCAGCCGCCGCATTCCCGCGCGGAGGTCCGAGTCAGCGCAGATTAGGCGTTGGCAAAGAAGAATTGGTTCGCATCCTTATATGAGTGTACGAAAGGAATGTTTCCTACATTCCGCCATTGCGTTTCAATCGTGTTTCAAGATGAAATAGCTGGCCTATTCTTAAAGCAAATATTAGGATTACATTAAAGAGTACACCGCAAAGCATTGCATCTGTTGCATCTATTGTGACGCTAACGCTGCATCCAAGATATTGCTAGTGCTGCATGGTCGTGGTGAGCGTAGCGTATAGAGGCTCGAAACGGCGACCCTCTTTTTATCTCTTTATTCTCTTGACGGCCGAACACTCAGTTTTACCTGAATCATGTTCATCAGCTCGAGGGCGCCGGCCTCGATGGCGGCACGGTCGCTGCGTGCGTACTCGTTTTCACAGGCGAGCCAGTCAGCCCACGCCTGCTTATAACACTGCATCGCACATATTTTATCGACGGTTACCGCTGGAGATTTTTCGAAGAGCTTACGCCACCAATTAATCGTACGAATGTAGTCCATCTGCTCAGGTGTCCATGACGCGGAGAAAATGTGCATCATATCGTCATCGAGCTCGCGCACCAAACCAGGAAAAGACAGCAGGATACAACCATAGGGTTTCACGTAACGCGCAAGAGCGTCGATTACACCCTCTTCGCGACCAAAGTAGTTATACGAATCGAGACAGAAAAGTGCATCGAAGTAATGCTTGGGGAAAGGGATATGGGGAGCATTGGCCTGTATCGCTTCGATGCGGCTCCCAAAATCAAAGAGATCAAAGCGCTCTCGGTTTTGTTCGGGCGTATTCCACGAATCGATGCCGTAAAGGCGTCCGGGGCAATAGGCCGCCGCAGCCAAAGTTGACAAACCCGTCCCACAGCCCAAATCACAGATCCGAGCATCAGGTTCGATCGGTAATGAGTCGCGACAGAGTTCATCGAACATGAGTAAAACGTTGGGGCCCATTAAGTTTTCGCGGACAAAATCGCCAGTAAATATAGTCATGATAATATCCTTCAGCAGGGGTGGTTGTCTTAAGCATTTAGGAGAGATTACGCGCATCTCGCGCGTATGCTTACGCTAGCTCGTTCTAAACATTCAGTCTCAGCTGAATAAAACGAGCTCTCATGAGCTATGAAATAGGCTCGCAAAGCGAGCCAGTACTAGGTATTAAGTATTAGCCCAGTACAACAATTGGCGCAATGACCAAAAAGACATCCCCTTAAAGGATTTAGGTTCAACAACACTTCTAGACTAGCAAATATCCGAAAGCTGCGCAAGAAAAAGTATGGCTCTCCTTAGCATAGAACGCTTCCCTAGCCATAACCTCTGCGGATTCAACCGTAAGCTTCACGTCCTCGGCAACTTCATAACCGTCAGGAACGCCAGGATTGTGAGATACTGCACAAACGATAGATCTAGACAAGTAATAATTTTGGTGGCTCTGCAATGTCAGTTAATG
>JAEWYG010000227.1 GCA_023395755.1 Actinomycetes bacterium
CCTTATCTCTCAGTCAGGCCCCTTATGGGCCTGTCTTCCAGATAAGGAATTCTCGTACTCAACTGGTCGTGTACGGCTGGGTATGAGAGTAAAAGTAAAGTGTTCAGTTCAACTTGCGAATCAACCCATTTTCCGAGCAATTTCAAGTTTTTCAAAAAAAAGAAAGGTAAGGGCTTGACGGAGAGCTCATCTCCCCGTAATATACTCACTCGCGCTTGCACCTTGTAATTAACATTACAGGATGCGCATCGGGTAGCCGATGGGGTGTCGTCTAATGGCAGGACAGCGGTTTCTGGTACCGTATGTGTGGGTTCGACTCCTTCCACCCCAGCCATTTTTACGGTATACTGCACAGCGCACTGCGTGGCTCCGTCGTCTAGCGGTTTAGGACGCCGCCCTCTCAAGGCGGAGGTCGCCGGTTCGAATCCGGTCGGAGCTACCAACGAAACTTGAAGAGCCGAAGCTAACCAGCTTCGGCTCTTTTTCTTTTAACAGAATAGGGTGCTTTCAGAACGCAGCAGTGACAACTCTGACCAAAACGGATAGTGCCGAACGTAGTCGAGGGAGTGGCAATAGCGGGTCAGGCTGAAAGGAGCATGTCTCATGCAGGTCGATTTGATCATCGAGAGCAAACGAGTGTTTACCGGAGAGGGAAACACAACACAAGATCTCGCAATCGGTATCGCCAAAGACCGCATCGTTGCGGTGGGACCACGCGAGGATATACACGCCCTCGTCGCTTCATCGGGCAAACACACGACTCCCGAAGTGCGCGATTTTGGGGATGCGTTAATTAGCCCGGGATTTCACGATTCACATCTGCACTTTTTCCATTCTGCGGTGTACTCCTCCCCTCTTGCTACAACATTTCTCGGTCATAATGAAGCTGATTGTGTGAAGCGCCTGCGCACCTTAGCAGAGCGACGACCGCAAGGCTGGCTCTTAGCACAAGGCTGGCGCGAGTATCGGTGGGATCCTCCCCTACTACCATCGAAGCGCTCGCTTGACGAAGCCTTTCCCACCCGGCCCGTCGCACTATATTCAGGCGACGCCCACACACTCTGGCTAAACTCAGTCGCCCTAACCGAGCTGGGCGTACACCGCGACAGCATTCCCCCCGCCGGAGGAGCATATGATCGCGACGATGAGGGCGAATTAACTGGCATTGTACGCGAATCGGCAGCCATGGAGCTTATGCCAAAGATTATGGGAGCTTTCTCCGACCATGAGGTAGCCGACGCCTATCGCGGTTTCTTGGCGCAACTGGCAAAAAATGGAGTAACGAGCGTATGCGACCTTTCACTTATGGCCCATCCCGGCCTCGATTTCGTTCGTGACGATATACATGCATCGCTGTTCACGAGCGGCGAGCTAACAACACGTGTTCACTTATTCCCTACGCTAACAGACGACCTCTCTCGGTTCCAAGACATGCGCGAACGATACACAGGACCACTTTTACGAGCTACCGGTTTCAAGCAGTTTTTCGATGGCGTTTCAAGTCAGCATACTGCTTGGTTGACCGATCCCTACACAAACGCACGATTTGCAGACGACTGCGGGCGACCCACAATAGACGCCGACGTTATGCGCAGATACGTGTTGACGGCGGCAGAAAAGGGCTACCCGGTACGCATCCACACTATTGGGGATGCAGCCATTCACACTGCACTTGACTTCTTCGAGGAAGCTTATAATCGGTTCGGAGCCCTTCCTGACGGTCAACACAACTGCTTAGAGCATGTGGAGAACTTCTTGCCCGAGGATTTAACGCGACTAGCAAAACTTCAGGTGGTAGCAGCCATACAACCGCCCCATATGACATTAGATCCTGGTGGCCCCGAACGCGATCTAGGACCAGATCGTCTACCATATATGTGGCCACTACGCACACTGCTTAACAGCAACACAACGCTCGCCTTCGGTACAGACTCACCCGTAGTAGACGTGAACTCGATGGATGTGCTGTATAGCGCCGTATGCCGCCAAGACCCAACAACTCATGAGCCCGCCGATGGATGGCTTCCGCACGAACGTGTAACCATGCCCGAAGCATTACGCGCCTACACCAAGGGAAGCGCTTTGGCAGCAGGAAGACAACATGAATTGGGAGCGATTGCACCGGGAATGCTGGCGGACCTAGCCGTACTCGATCACGACGTGCTAACGTGCCGAGCTGAAGATATTCAAAAGACACAAATACTTGCCACATTCATGGGTGGAACATGCGTGTACGAGAAGTAGGAAGCATCACTGAGGTCGCTGTAGTATACAAACGCAACACAGCGACCTCAGTCGATTCCCTTCATCAACGAGAGCGCCATTTATGATCGAGCGGACCACTGCCTCGGCCTAAATCAAGCCCTGAGGTAAGTGCTCCCGTGACATAATCCTTAGCGCGACGCACCGAAAGAGAAACGTCGTGCCCCTCGGCTAGACCACAAGCGATAGCTGAAGACAACGTGCAGCCTGTACCGTGGGTGTTTTTGGTAGCAACGCGCCCGGCGCGCAGCCAAACAACACTACCGCCTGGCGCAACAAGCACGTCGTCAGCAGTATCCTCACGATGGCCCCCCTTTACCAACACGACACCCCTCCCTCGTGTAGACAAATAGCGAGCAGCACGCTCCATATCGTCTTCATTCTCAACAGGAAAACCGCAGAGCACAGCCGCTTCAGGCATATTGGGCGTAATAACATCTGCCAGAGGAAGAAGGCGCTGTGTCAGCGCTTCCACCGCACCATCATCAATAAGACGCGAGCCACTCGTAGCCACCATAACGGGATCGACTACGACATTTTGCGCCCCATGTCGCACCAAACATGCGGCAATAGTCTCAATAATAGCAGCGGACGAAACCATCCCAATTTTTACCGCATCTGGACGAATATCATCAAACACGGCATCAATCTGAGCCGCCACAAAATCCGGCTCAACCCCCACGACACCGAAAACACCCGTTGTATTCTGAGCCGTCAATGCCGTAACTGCCGTTTCAGCAAAAAGACCGAATGCTTCAATTGTCTTAATGTCAGCCTGAATGCCAGCGCCGCCACTGGAATCAGATCCCGCAATGCTAAGCACCGCTTTCATGGGCGATTTTCCTTCCCCTTCTCAACAACGCAAATAGTCACCACGTTGCAAAATACCACGTAGGCTTACCTAACAACCTAAACGAATACCACGGAAACGAACTGTTAGCGCTCCAGTAGCTCAACCGCCTCATCTGTCGAGACAATGCGCGCACCGTAACATGTTTCCAGATAAGCAAGCCCTTCTTCCTGGTTTCCCACAAGAAAGGTCATGGTAGCATCTCCCGCAACCACTAGATTATAGTTATTGTAGAAGGCATCGGCTAAGGTATGGCACACGCAGATATTCGTATCCATTCCCAAACAAAGCAAGGTCTTCACACCCAATTCATCCAGCAAAAGCCTGAGCCCAGTCTGGAAAAAGGCGCTATAGTGTCGCTTGTTTATAACGTAATCGCCCTCGCTGAGACCCAGCTGAGGAGAAGGCTGTGCCTCCTCCGTGTCCGCAAGCGCATGAGGCCCCCACAGTTCAAGTTCGCGGTCGAGACCGGCAAGATGAGCATCGTTGGCGAAGATAACGGGAACCTTTGCCACGCGGGCAGCAGCGCAAATGCGTGCCGCATTATCCACAACAGGCTTCATGGTGGGGGCAAGAGGTGATGTTTCCGGGTCGCCAAGAATATCGATAACAAGCACTGCAAGTTGATTCTTATCAACCGCATCAAGATCAAATAATGTGGTTGTTACTTCATCTCCAAGCATAACGTCTCCTTTACCATTGTCTTCAATTCTCGAGCTGCTACTTCAATGTCGGGAGCAGCAAAAAGAGCAGACACCACCGCAACACCATCGACACCCGTACCCGCCAAAAGCGGAATGGTTTCAACGTTCAGCCCGCCGATAGCCACAACGGGAATATGCACCGACTCAACAATAGCACGCAGTTCATCAGGCGTAACAATACCAGCTTCAGGCTTCGTCGCCGTGCCAACCAGGGCGCCAACACCGAGGTAATCAGCACCCGCAGTCTCCGCGGCACGAGCCTCGGCAATGTTTGCCACCGAAACACCTACGATAGCACTATCACCAAGGACCGCACGCGCCTCGGCACAGGCCGCATCGCTCTGACCAACATGTACACCATCGGCCCCACTGATGCGAGCCGCCTCAACATCGTCATTAACAACAAACGGCACTCCTACAGCGCGACAGAGCGGTGCAAGGGTACGTGCACGCAGTACCACCTCGGCAGGCGAAACCCCTTTCTCGCGCAGCTGCACAAAGGTAGCCCCGCCACGCAGGACATCTTCAACACATGAGGTAAGTGTACGGCCCTCTAACCAAGCACGATCGGTTACTGCATACAATGCAAGAGCACGAGTAAGTTCTTCCCGCGGATACATAGCTTCTCCTCCACAACTACTTAGCAACATAATGAGGCAACGGCTCATTCCAACAACGTGGGACGACGGTAAGCCTACCCAAGCGCCTCAACGCGCGCACCCGCATCGAGAGCAGCACCATCCATGCGAGTGAGTGCATCCAATACGTACGTGCGGAATGATCCATTACCATCCATACCACCCATGCGCTCGGCTGCAATCTGACCCGCTTGCCCCATGGCAACTACCGCAGCAACCGTCGCCTCCAGCAAGTTATGAGGGTTCGCAACCGAGAACGCCCCGATGAGACACGTAAGCATACATCCGGAACCCGTAATTTTACTCATAAGGGAAACTCCATTGCGCACCGCGAACGCATGTTGCGCATTGGCAACAATATCAACTGCACCCGTAATGGCCACCACCGTACCCCAACGTGCGCTGAGCGAACGCGCAAATGCCGCACTCGCAGCGAGGTTTTCTTCGGTTACCACATCATCAGGATGAACGTCGACTCCACGCGTAGTCGCAGCAGCACCCGCAAGCGCCTTTATCTCCGACATATTGCCGCGCACAATGCTCACTTCAAGATTATCCAGCAGTCCTTCGGCGGTACTGGTACGTAATTTCGATGCACCAGCACCTACCGGATCCAACACGATAGGGTGCCCCAACGCCCCAGCATGCCGTCCTGCCACGTACATGCCCTCAATCGTTCGCTGATTCAATGTACCAATGTTAAGCACGAGGCCACCGCAGAGCGAGGTAATGTCAACCACATCGGTCGGCTCGTCGCTCATGATGGGGCTTCCCCCAATAGCCAACAGCGCGTTTGCGCAGTCGTTTACCGTCACGTAGTTTGTGATGCAGTGCACAAGAGGTGCCGATGCGCGCACGTTGTCGAGAGCAACCTTTAAGGCAAAAGGCTCCATGAACCTACTCCTTCCCTAAATCAACGGTTAGGCCGTCCATAATATTGCTCACCGTACGCATAGCGCACATCTTGCCGCACATGGTACAGGTGCCCTCCACCGCAGGCGGTGCGCTCTCGAAGTAGCGGCGTGGCTTTACGGGGTCGATAGCCAAATCAAACATCTCGTCCCAGGCCACGCGACGACGGGCATCACTCATACGATTATCGATGTCACGCGCACCAGGTACACCTTTGGCGATGTCGGCAGCATGCGCTGCGATTTTGGTAGCCACAAGGCCCTCGCGCACATCCTCGGCATCAGGTAAACGCAAATGTTCTGCTGGCGTTACGTAACAAAGGAAGTCGGCACCCGAAGCGGCCGCCACAGCGCCACCAATGGCCGCCGTGATATGATCATAGCCTGGCGCAATATCGGTAACCAGGGGTCCTAGTACGTAAAAAGGCGCATCATGACACAAGCGCTTTTCCAGCTTCATGTTCGCGGCAATCTCATCGAGTGCCATATGACCCGGACCTTCAACCATCACCTGCACGCCCGCGTCCCATGCCCGCTGTGTCAGTTTCCCAATTTCAATAAGTTCAGCGATTTGTCCCGCATCGCTAGCATCGAAGGTACTTCCTGGCCGCATAGCATCGCCAATACTAATGGTAACGTCGTACTCATGCAGAATTTCTAACACCTGGTCGTAATATTCATAGAAGGGGTTTTCATTGCCCGTTGCCTCCATCCAGGCAAACAACAACGATCCGCCGCGACTTACG
>JAEWYG010000245.1 GCA_023395755.1 Actinomycetes bacterium
GCGCACCATTCGTAATACGGTGTTTGGCATGGTGTATCAGAACCCCTATCTGGGTTTGCGTATGGACTTCTCGTCGTTGTCAAACATTGCCGAGCAGATGATAGCTGCGGGCAGTCGTAATGTGGGCGCTATGCGCTTTCGTGGGGAGGAACTGCTTGAGCGAGTGAATATTCCATTAACACGCGCCGTCGATTCGCCGCGTTTATTTAGTGGGGGCATGCAGCAGCGTGTTCAGATTGCTAAGGCACTGTCGAACAATCCGCCCATCTTGCTTTTAGATGAGGTTACTACTGGCCTTGATCTGTCGGTACAAGCGGCCGTGCTCGACTTGATTCAGCAAATCAGACGTGAATGTAACGTAAGTATGCTCGTGGTGAGTCACGACTTGGGCGTTATTCGCATGCTGGCCGATCGTACCTTTGTCATGCTAGATGGCCGTGTTATCGAGACGGGTCTAACCGATCAAATATTGGAAGATCCACAGCACGCTTATACCCAACAGTTGGTCTACTCGCTTCTGTAAAACGCGGCCACAGCGTAGGAAGTGGCAGAAAGATTAGATGAGGAACACCCCATGAACGACAACTCCTGCATCATTCGCGGCGGCACGGTGGTGTGCGCCGATCACGTGCGGCCCGATTGCGATTTGGTGGTTATCGACGGCCGTATTGCGGCTATCGAGCCTGCCGGTACCTGTGAATTCGATGCGCAACCCGATGCTACCGTTGGTGTGCTGCCCGTCGTGGATGCGCGTGGAGCTTATGTGGTGCCAGGTCTTATTGACATTCACTCAGATTACGTGGAAAACGTCGCCTCCCCGCGGCCCAGCGTCGTTATGGATCTGGCTACTTCGCTGTATAAAGCCGATCGCGAATTGGTGTCGCATGGCATCACGACAATTTATCACTCTCTGTCAGTTTATGGTGCTCAGATCTTCGACCATAAACCTATTCGCGATTTCGGCAATGTGAGTACGCTTATCGACCAGGTGGCCAGTTTGCGTGAGGGCGAAGAGCGCGATCATCTTATTCGCCATCGTTTACACATGCGCATCGAATTAGATTCCGTCGATCTGTATGATGATATCAGTACTTTTTTGCGGTCTGGAAAAGTTGATCTTGTATCGTTCATGGATCATACACCCGGGCAAGGGCAATATCGTGATTTGCTGATATTTAGCGAAACGTTAAAGGGCTATCGTGACGTAACCGACGAAGAGGTGCGTGATATTGTTCGCCAGCAGCAAGAAAGCAAAAAACTTACCTATGCGCAGATATCTACCTTGGCATCCGTAGCGCGCGAACGCGGTATTTCTCTTGCTTCCCACGATGACGAAAGTGCCGAAAAGTTGGCATTCATGGACGGCCTAGAGGCTACGATTTCCGAATTCCCCCTTTCGTTGGAGGTGGCGCGAGAAGCTCGTGCTCGGGGAATGCACACTGTAGTCGGTGCGCCGAACGTTATGCTGGGACATAGTCATTCGGGGAATTTAAGCGCGCGTGAGGCGGTCGAGGCCGGTGCGGTGGATGTGCTGTGCAGTGATTACTATCCCGCCGCTCTGCTCGATGCAGTTTTTGCGCTGCGCGATGAATGCGATTTAGATATTGCACGTGCCTTCGCGTTGGTTACCATCAATCCAGCAAAGGCTGCCGGTATTGCCGATGAAGTTGGATCGTTGGCGGTAGGAAAGCGCGGAGATGTTTTGTTGGTGCGTGAAATTACTTGTGACGGTTCTGCCCGCACTATGCCGGTGGTTACCCGTGCATTTGTGGGTGGGCATTCCGTATTCCGTTCTCACTACCCCGATCAGCCCAGCGGATACGGACGTGATCTGGGCGAACGAGACGCAACAACAAGAACCACTTTGTTGCGGGAAAATTTTCCGATCGGTGTTTGTTCTGCAGATATCTCAGTGAGCACTTCCTCGAGTCCTTCGGTAAACCATGTTGCTGCAAAGGTGGTATAGGTATGGCTTTGCTAGAGATTGAAGGGCTTTCAAAATCTTTTATGCTTCACCGGGTAGGTCGGCGTATTCAAGGATGTCATGATATCGCGTTTTCGCTTGAGCCGGGTGCGTTTGTGGGTATTACCGGACGCAGCGGCAGTGGAAAATCCACTATTTTAAGGTGCATCTGGCGTACGAATTTGCCCGAATGCGGTCGCATTCTCTATAATTCTAAGCGTTTTGGTATGGTTGATCTGGCGCAAGCCACTCAACGTCAGATGCTATACCTACGTTCTTACGAGCTGGGTTATGTGTCTCAGTTCTTAAATGCGCTACCGCGCCAGACCGCTTACGACATTGTGTTTGCGAGCGCATTGGAGGCCTATGGAGTTAACTCGCGTGATCAGGCCGCAGGTGAGACAAGGCGCATGCTTCGCCATTTCGATTTGGATGAAGAGTTGTGGGAGTTGTATCCGCGTACCTTTTCGGGTGGTGAGAAGCTGCGGCTGAATATTGCATCTGCCATGATCAAGCGTCCGCGTTTGCTGTTGCTTGACGAACCTACGGCCTCGCTTGATGATGCTTCCAAGCTGAAGGTGCGCGCACTTATCGAGCAGTTAAAAAGTGAGGGTACCACCATGCTGGGCATTTTTCACGACCTTGCCTTCATGGAGGGTCTTTGTGATCATGAGTTCAACATGCAGGAGGGGATGATGGCGTGATCGCAGATTTCCATGTGCATACCACCATGTCGGATGGCTCGGATACGTTCGAGGAGGTGCTTCAGCAAGCGCGCGCTCGCGGTATTGAGCGTATTGCGTTTACTAATCATGATACGACGGTGGGATTGGACGAGGCCTGCGCGCTCGGTGCTCGCTATAATATAGAAGTTGTCGGGGGTATTGAGGTAAGCGCTTGGGATGCTCGTTGTCAGCGCAAGGTGCACGTGCTAGGTTTAGGCGTGTATGAAGGGGCTCCCGCATTGGCGGCACTGTGCAACCCCCTTCTCGATCGCCGGCGAGCAAATTCACTTTGGCAGCTTGATAGACTCGTTGAATCGGACTATGAAGTTGATGTCGATTATGCCTTGGCGCTTGGTCGTGCTTCTACGTGCCTATACAAACAACACCTCATGGCGGCACTTACTAAGGATCCTTATCCGAGCTCTGCCTACCGT
>JAEWYG010000250.1 GCA_023395755.1 Actinomycetes bacterium
TCTTCGATGCGACCGGTAGTTTCATACCGGCATTCGGCCTGGGAATTGTAATTACGCTGTTTAGCTTCATTGTGGTCAGACTTGCTTATACGTTTCGCTCAAGGATGCCATGGGTGGAAGCAGACCAGCCTTCCGGCTCGGGTGAGGGCAGAACGAATTTGACTGGCGATCGATCCGCATAGTCTGTAAATTACCTGATAGAAATTTTGTTTTATAAGGCGAATCACGTCTAAGGTGTTTCGCCTTATTTCGAACAATCAGTATCCGTACGGTATGCGGCTGGGTGACAAGCAGCTTATGGTCGTATCCGACGTTCGAAACGGACGTACTCGAGAGAGAGGAACGGTATGGAATTCAAGAACGATCTAGGCCGGCCGTGGAAGTATGAAGACGGTGATTTCACTGTGGTGCGCACCTCGATGTGGTCGCCTCCTGGCTGTCATCCGGTGGGGTGCGGCCTCAAACTCTATGTAGACAAGGAAGGGCGCCTTGACCATATAGAGGGCGACGAGAACAACCCTATTACCAAAGGCCGCCTATGTGCTCGATGCTTAGCGCTCAAGGATTATGTTTACAATCCCAGCCGCGTGATCTATCCGATGAGGCGCGATCCGGCGCATCGTGGTGAGCACGATAAGTGGGAGCGTATCACTTGGGACGAAGCCTACGCTCTTATTAAAGAGAAGCGCGATTATTTCCGCGACACGTATGGCCCGGAATGTATGGCCGTGTTCTCTGGCACGGGCCGTTCTGGTGGCATTCTCGTGGCTGACATGGCTCAGGCTGTGCTGGGTACACCAAACGCCTGTTATACACAGTCAGGCTACGCCTGTTATCAGCCGCGCTCGATGTCGTGCTCTCACGTGCTTGGTGCCTATTATCCAGAAATGGATTATGCTGGCGGCTTGGAAGGTACGTACGACAACCCGGTGTATCGCGTTCCAGAAGTCATCGTCATGTGGGGAAAGATGGCTCTAGCTTCGAACGGAGACGGATTATGGGGTCATGCCGTAATTGATCTCATGAAGCGGGGTGCTAAGCTTATTAGTATTGATCCGCGTGTCAACTGGCTTGCTACGCGTGCTGAAGTGCACCTGCGCGTGCGTCCTGGTACCGATACCGCGCTAGCCATGGCGTGGCTTTGGGTTATCATCAATGAGGATTTGTACGATCATGACTTTGTGGAGAAGTGGACGTACGGCTTTGAAGAGTTCTCGGCGCGTATCAACGATGCTGAGATGGGAATGACGCCCGAGAAGGCAGCCGAGATTTGCGAGGTGCCGGTCGAAGAGATATATCGCGCTGCGCGTCTCTATGCGCAAGCCAAGCCGGCTTCCATTGCATGGGGCCTTGCATTTGATCAGAACCAGAATGGCAACCAGGCGGCTCATTGCGTGCTTGCCCTTATGGCTATCTGCGGTAATGTTGACGTGCCTGGTGGGCAGATTATTGCCGAGATTGATGCTGCGCCGGGTGTTGAAGATCGTGAGGATGTGCACCAGCAGGCGACAGAGGGTGAAGGCTCCACGCTTGACATCGACAAGGCTGACGACACTTCGGCCGAGGATGCCGCCCGACCGCAGCGCCGTATCGGTTGGGACAGCCTGCCTGATGATCTGCGGGGTAAGACTATTGGTTATGATGAGTACCCGTTGTATGTGGATAATATCCGCAATGCTCAAGCTGACATGATGTTTGACGCGGTGACAAAGGGGACTCCCTATCAGATACGCATGGGATGGATACAATCCACAGCCCTACTTACCCCGACCTGTTGTGCGCAGCCGACAGGTTGGTATGAGGGATGTAAGAACCTGGAATGGTGCATGGCTACCGACTGCTTCATTACGCCCGCTATTGAGGCGTTCGCAGATCTTATTCTTCCGCTGGCGTCTTGTGCCGAGAAGGATGACGTTGTTATGACGCACTATGCAGGATCTCCGGTCACATTAGGGTCGGTCAATAAGGCAGTCGATGTGGGAGAGGTCAAGTCTGATATTCAGATACTCATCGAATTGGGCGAATACTTGGAGATGGATTGTCTCAAAGACGAGAACGGGGAGCGCTTGTTCAAGGACGAGGAGGACTTCCTGACTCAGCGCCGTGCGCGTCCGGCGAAGATGCCTTTCGAAGACTTGCGTGACCAAGTGGTGTTTCAGCGCGGTGTGAACTATCGTAAATACGAGACCGGCAAGCTGCGTCCCGATCGCAAACCAGGCTTTCTTACCCCTACGGGTCGCATTGAACTGTGGTCGACGGCTTACGCGCACTATGGCGAGGACCCGTTGCCATACTACAAGGAACCGGCTTTCAGCCCCCATAAGGACCCAGAGTTGGCAGAGAAGTATCCGTTCATTTTGACCACGGGCGCGCGAAACTATGCTTCTTTTCATGCGGAGCATCGCCAAATTCCTGTACTGCGTGAGTTGCATCCCGACCCGCTTATCGAGATTAATCCTGAAGATGCAGTTACGGTGGGCGTTGCAGATGGCCAATGGGTTGAGATCAAGAACGACTACGGTCGTGCGAAATTTAAAGCCGTTGTATCGCCCATTGTGAAGAAAGGTGTCGTGCAGACAGATCATGGCTGGTGGTTCCCTGAACGCCAGGCTGATGACGATGCGCGCAACAAGATTATTCCCTTGGGTGAGATTGTTGAGGATAACGAGGTACAGGCGGTCATCAACGGCAGGGAAATTAAGGACGGCTTCGTGAAAGTCGACCACGCCGATGAGAAGAGCCTGTATGGCGTTTGGCAGTCGAACTGCAACGACCTCGTGTCCAACCATTACAATTCCAAGCTCGGCTACGGCGGTCCTTACAAGTGCAACTGCTGTAGTGTTACCCCGTTGCAGGAAAGTTACGACACAGACATGAGTCTGGTTGTCGAGAAATTCGGAGAGTTGGTGTAACCCATGGCTGAATACGGATTGCTGGTCGACTACGAGTACTGCACCGGTTGTGAAACATGCGTCGTTGCTTGCAAGGAAGAGCACGGATTCCCTGTAGGCAAGTGGGGTATTCGCGTGTTAGACGACGGCCCTTGGCAGAAGGATGATTCCGGTGAAGGTGGGAATTGCTTCAACTGGAATAAAATTCCTGTGCCCACCGACCTTTGTGACCTGTGTGCTGACCGCGTTGCGGCGGGCAAAGATCCCACTTGCGTGCACCATTGTCAGGCGTTCTGTATGGAGTTTGGAACTATTGAAGAGCTTGCCAAGAAGTTGGCATCCAAACCCAAACAGGTGCTTTGGTCGCCCTGCGAGTAGTACTTGCTTGTTTTTTGATGACGAGGGTCTTGAGATATGCTCGAGACCCTTTTTGACGAAGGGGATCTCTGGCGATACTGGAGATGCCCTCCCTGACAAGGGAGACTATATGTGTTATTGCTGCAACTTGTGCAACCGGTGTGGTCGTGCCGACGAGATGAAGGACCGACTGGGCAAGCGGGAATGTCCCGCATGCGGCGCGTCGGCACCGGACAACGAAATGCGCACCTGTCCTGCTTGCGGCGCAGCGTTGCCACCGCCGTTTCCTCCGCTCACAGAAGACGCGTTGTTAGGTTGTTCCGGCGAGTGATTTATCAAGTTGGGTAAATACCCCTCTACCTCAGTTCGTCATCTTAGTTGCTTCGTGCTACTATAGGCATCGGTTCACTAACGGAAAAGCGCAACGTGGGGTGCGAAGCGATTAATATCCGACAGAACCGATTTTGGAAGGGGATTTCCCCATGAATACGCCTTTGGATGCGTTCGTTAAAACTGACGGCAATCGCGAAGCGTTTTATCGCATCGTTTCCCTTACGCAACCCCACGACAAGCCCGAAAGGTTGTTCCTTGTTGGGCCTGAGCAATCGGGTAAGACGACATTGGTGCGGGCGCGTCAGCTTGATAAAGATTTGTTATCTACAAAACGGGTGCTTTATCGTCTCTGCGCTGAATTGCCCAAGGCTATGCGCGCTAACGTCTACGACGGCTTCTTTGAAGATTTGGGCACGCACGAAGTGCTGCTTTTGGATGACTTCGACGGCTTCTTCGAAGATGAGGAGATCGGCCCGAAGCTGTGCCAGTTGCTGTTGGCGGAACGCGAGAGGCATGGTTTGGATACCGTTATCACCTCGCGTAAGCCTCTCGCTGCATACGACTTGAGCCTATTCGGGGGAGTACTCGACAAGTTCGAAGAAATTACCATGGATGAGCTGGATGCTGATGGCCTAGAAATCTATGTAACCGAGCTTGTTGGTGCGTATACTGAAGAGGGGAGTAGTCCGGTACTTTCGTCAGAAGCAATTTCCTATATCGCTCGCGATTTGGGAGAAAAACCTGACATGATGCGCAAAGCTGTGAGTTTCCTTATGACTCAGTATGAAGGTGAGCCCGGTGTCGAGTTGGGTCGCAACGTTGTTGCTGCAACGTTGGCGTAATTTTTGTATCCTGCTGTGATTTGGGATTAAGGGAGCTCGTCAGGTGCGTTCTTTGTCTTAAGTCGCATCTAACTTTCAAGCAGGGTGGTTCATTTGTTGCCGATATAAAAAACCGGGCCTAAAATTTTTAGGCCCGGTTTTTTCATGCGTTGTTTTAGTAAGTGATTTATCTCTATTTGCCTGCTTCAATCGCCGCTTTGCTGCAACGTATCATGAATACGATAGAGCACAGTAGCCCAAGAGCACCGACAATGCCAAGCGGTGCGGCTACCATAGCCCAGCTGCCTGTCGATTCAACAATAGCGCCCGCTATAGGGGCCGCGGGAATGCCGCCGAAGTTCGCGCCGATAGGAAGTGCCGCCATGACAAGGGCCACTCCAGCTGGGGTCTTTGCTGCCCACTGTGCATTCGAAAACAATGCGGGGGGAACAATGTTGGTAAAGAGGCCAACCAGTACAGCTACAACGACAATCATCGCTTGGCCGGTAAAAATAAACTGGATGATACCAGCGACGGTACACAGCACCATGGTTGCCACTAAAACCAAGGGTTGATTTTTTATCTTGCTTAAAACTACGCCGATAATCAGTGAGCCAACGATACCGGTAATGGTGGTAATGGAAGACACGGAGTTGGCGGCCGCCATATCCATACCCACCAGTGGGGTTTGTAAATAGGTTGGCGCCATGGCTGACCAGACGGAGAAAATGAAGGCGAAGCAAGCGAAAATTATGACCAACAGCCAAGAGTTTAGAGAGGTGAGTCCAGCCCATGGCTTAACATCTCCTCCGGTGGCTACCATGGTCATCTCCTCGGTGTGATTGATGCGAATTCCAAAAATAGCCACGACAAGAGCAATGGCATTAACGGCCAAGCAAAACCACCACACACCTTGCCAGCTTCCCGTTGCTCCCAGAATGGCCGCAAAGGCGTTTAGCATGATGAGTGATCCGGCGGCTGTCCAGCAGGCCCATATTGAGTTAGGTAAGCTGCGTTTGGCGGGGTCTTTAAACAAGAGTGCAATGAGCGTGGGGCCGGCTGTAGCAAGAAAACCATTGCCGAGGCCACCTATGAAGCGGGATGCGATAAACACCTCAACACTGGGTGCAAGTACACCTACAAGTGAATCGAGTGCCATGCATACCAGCGCAGCGATAAGCATACCCTTTGGCCCGATTTTTGTTTGGATAGCGCCGGTAACAAATGCAATGACAGTGCCTGCAACCGAGCAGGCGGACATGAACCAACCTGCTTCACCTAGTCCACATTGGAAGTATTCCATAAGGCTTCCCATGGCGGGCGGCACCTTGAAAAACCCGACGGCAAATATGGCTCCCATAATGAAAATGAGCACGAAGTTAACCCATGCGTTTCCGGTCTTGCTTTTTTCTCCCATAATCCTCTCCTAAAACGTTTACGACGAGTTCCCCTTGTTAGAGCGGCAGTCCTCTCTTCTCCTTAGTTTTGGCCGGATGCTCCTGCGGCTCTCGGGGCTGTCGGCGCCCCTGGCGCTCCTGGAGCCTTAGGTGCTCCCGGAGCACCAGGGGCCGCAGGAGCACCAGGGGCCGCAGGAGCACCAGGGGCACTGCCGGGCGTACCCGGAAGAGAGGGTCCGCTAGGTAATTCCATCCCGCACTGGGGGCAGGTAGTCATACTCGGCTCGCAGGAATGTCCACATCCGGTGCATTTCTTGTTGAGCTCGACTGCTGTTGGTCTGAAACACATGATTAAAACCTCTTTTCACGGGAGTCCAATATGACGCGGTGTCGGCTTCAAGGGGGTTGAAGCCATCCAGTTTGGTGATGCGTTCTAGTTCGAAATCACTTTTCGAAAACGTACGGTACGCTTCTGCTCACCACATGCTGAAGTATAGAAAACGCCTTGTTTTGCAGCCTATGGAGGAACTTCCAAAAGTCTTGGCATCTTTTTGGAGGTTCCTCCGTTTCGTAATCACAAAGACGCTCTTTAAAATGGCGTTGTTCGGTGAGCGGCATTTTTATTTGGATACATGGCTCCATTTTGCTAGCGGTTGGAGTCGAGAGGGATTGGATGAAAAAATTCGGCGCGATTGTCGTGAATCTATACCAGGAGTCACGTATCCAAGAAGAGGCACCTTCGAACATCCCATATCAGAGATGGGCGCTATGGCTCTGCGAAGCAGTGGAGACGCGCGCTTGGGGATCTCATAAGACGAGGTAAGAGAGGAATAGGTATGGAGTACAACAACGAGTACAACATGGACCTGTACCCAAAGCAGCTGCACTGGAAGGAGGGCGACCTCACGGCAACACGCACAACCATGTGGTCGGGCCCGGGCTGCCACGAGGGGTGCCAGATCATCTTCTACACCGACGAAGACGGCAAGCTGGTGAAGACTGAGGGCGATCCGAACAGTCCGTTCAATCAGGGCCGTCTCTGTATGCGCTGTCTTGAACTGCCTGAGTTGGTAAATCATGAAGATCGCCTCAAATATCCCATGAAGCGCGCGGGAGAGCGTGGCGAAGATAAGTGGGAACGTGTCAGCTGGGATGAAGCCTATACAATCATCGAGGAAAAGGTTCGTCAGTTCCAGCGCGAGTCCGGTCCAGAGTCTATCATTTCTATGATTGGTACCGGTCGTAATGTCTCCCAGGTCATCGCGCATAACCAATACGCGAACTTCGGCGGCCCCGACCTTACGCTGTGTTTTCTCTCGGGCGATTCGTGCATGCTGCCTCGCACGGCTTTGTGCTACGTGGTTATGGGTAACCAGTGGGTGGCAGACATGTCCCAGTTCCGCGAAGCACGTTATGAGAATGACCCCGAGTGGATAATTCCTGAGTGTGTGGTGCTCTGGGGTACGAATCCGGTTGTGTGTAACTCAGATGCGTTCTTGGGTCACTGGATTGTTGAGGCCATGAAGCGTGGCAGTGAGCTTATTACTATCGACCCTCAGCTTACTTGGATGGCCGCAAAGTCTAAGTACTGGCTGCGCCTGCGCCCCGGTACCGATGCGGCGCTGGCCCTTGGTATGATGAATGTGATTATAAGCGAGGACCTGGTCGATCACGATTTTATCGACAAGTGGACGTATGGCTACGATGCCCTTGCTGAGCGTGTCAAGGAATATCCACCCTCGAAAGTAGCCGAGATATGTTGGATCAAGGAAGATCTTCTTGTAGAAGCAGCACGATTTTATGCTAAAGCTCAGCCGTCCACTATCCAGTGGGGTCTTGCGGTTGACATGTCGAAAATTGGCACTCCGACCGCGCATGCCATCGCCTGTCTTGCAGGCATCACGGGAAATATTGACAACCCTGGCGGGAATATTCTTATTGATCAAGCTTGCGGTCTTGAATTCGGCTATAACTCTGGCATTGAGTATCTCAAAGAGGGTATGGTTGAAAAGCGTCTCGGTAACAGTAAATACAATCTTAAGAAGTATGGTTTCACGGCGTCGTCTCAGTCGGACTCCATTCTTGAGGCCATCGAGACAGGTCTCGACGAAAAAGGCGATCCGCGTCCCGTACGCATGCTGTGGATACAGTCGGCTAATCCTATCGCGAACATGGGACAAGATGCGCCGCGTTTGTACCGAGCTATGGATAAAGTGGACTTCATCTGCGTCGTGGATTTGTTCAAGACTCCTTACATCGTAGCGTGTGCCGACCTCGTGTTGCCGTGTGCCATGTCAAACGAGCGCGACTGCATCCGCGTGTGGTTCGATCCGGTACGTTCACTTACGAAATGCTCAAGCTACTTCGAGGCCAAGGAAGACGAGCAGATTATGATCGACCTCGGCCATCGTTTGGCTCCTGAGAACTGGCCTGAATGGGTCAAGGAGCCGCGCGACTACATGAACTGGCGCTTGCAGGTGGGCAACTGCGGCTTCACCATGGAGGAACTCGAGGATAAGGGTGGCATGATCTACAACGATTTCCGTTACTACAAGTACGAGAAAGGGTTGCTACGCCCCGATGGACAGCCCGGCTTTATGACGCCGACAGGTCGCTATGAGTTCTACATTAGCTTGTTTGACAGCTGGGGGGTTGATGCACTGCCTTTCTACGAAGAGCCGCCTACTAGTCCCGTGTCCACACCCGAACTTGCCGAGGAATATCCGCTTGTACTCACCACGGGTAAGCGTTCTTTTGAGTTCTTCCACTCTGAATGGCGTCAGGCTAACACGACTTCGCGCGAACTGCACCCGGTACCGTACTTCGATATTCACCCCGATACGGCGGCACGCTACGGCGTTGCCGAGGGGCAATGGACTTGGATCGAGAACCAAATGGGCAAGTGTCGTCAAGTCGCTCGTTTCAATAAAACTCTCGACCCGCGTGTTATATCAACGGAACATGGCTGGTGGTTCCCTGAACAAGAGGCCGCCGAACCTAGCCTGTTTGGTGTGTTCGACTGCAACCCAAACAACCTTATTCCTATGTGCGAAAACGGCCCATCTGGATACGGTGCACCCATTAAGTGTGGCATGGCTAAGGTTTATCCGGCTACGGCCGAGAATATGCGACTCGAGGACCAGCCCACTTATCAGGTTACGGCTACCAATGGCTATACCCACGGCCCGTCTCATAAGTCCGACACGCCCAGCTTCTACGACCAGAACAAGTAAAGGGGGAGGAAACATGGCACAAACCGGTGAATACGGTCTCCTGATTGACTACCAGTACTGCTCGGGCTGCCACGCTTGTGAGGTAGCCTGCAAGAAAGAGCACGATCTGCCCAAGGGGGACTTCGGCATCAAGATACTGCAAGATGGTCCGCGCCAGAGTTCAGATGGCGTTTGGGAGTACGATTACCTGCCGGTGCCCACGCACCTATGCGACTTGTGCGCCGTACGTACGGCGGCCGGTAAGCTTCCTACCTGTGTACACCACTGTCAGGCAGGCGTCATGGTCTACGGCACCCTCGAAGACCTGGCTGCTAAGGCAAAGGCGGCCGCAAAGGATAAGATGGTAATTTTCGCGAAATAGCTCGCAGGTCCGGATCACAGAGGTGTGGTCCGGACCTGCTTGTGATCACGGTAGCGTATTTGACGCTCGGTGGTCGCAAGTAGGGCGATCTAGTGTTTTGTAATTTGCGTCACCTGAGATTGGCTGGTCGGTAAAACGGCCGGCTGGTGGCATTTCGACCGGCAACCCCGATGGGTTCTCAGTCGGCCCGGTGCGCATTAAGCTTGCCGGGCATCCAAACTTTCTACAAGGGGGTGGAAAATGAAAGAAAAGCTCTATCCTTGGCGATGGGCCATCCTTATAGGTATGACCATTTTGCTTATTAGCTTACAATTTTCGTTTATCGTTCCTGGGGGTGCTGCTCTTCTGGTTATGCAGGAATATCAGTGTGAACCCATGATGTTCTCCATGATCATGTCTATCCCGTACTTTTCGGGCGTTTTGTTTTGCATGGCAGGCGGTGCTCTTGCCGATCGCGTGGGGCTTGGTAAAGTATTTGCCTTCGCGTTTGCTGTATCTCTTATCGGGGCACTGGCCCGTTGCTTCTCAATCGACTACTGGACGCTGTTCCTTTCAAGTTTCTTTATGGGTATGGGGGTGGCTGCGCTCAATGCTAATTCGGCAAAGTTGCTGCGTTTGTGGTTTCCTGGTACGTCGAATTCGTTTGCCATGGGCGTCTATACTGCTGGTATGTCTGGTGGGGCTGCCCTTGCCATCTGGTTTGGCTCACACGTGACTGTTGTCCAAGATGCGTGGTGGTTTAGCTTTGGGCTTATGGCTGTTGGTGTGGTTGCTTGGTTTGCGGTATATCGCAAACATCCCGACGGAGAGTATCGCTCCGTCGAGCCGGTTGGTCAGTACCTGCGCGTTGTTGTACGAAATAAACACGTGTGGGCTGTTGCTGTTGTTGCCTTCCTCGTGTTTGGTATGACGAATGTCAACGGCTCCTACATGGTTGCTGCGGTGACGACGCTCATGGGTGATCCCGCTTTAACGAGCATTGCTGGCGATATGTCAACCTTGAATACGATTATTGCCTGCGCTGCCTCTATGGCCCTGCCGGTTATTTTGGCGAAGGTGTTTAAGAACATGCGCGCGCCGTTTATCTGCTGCCTTGTGGGTACCGCGATCTGTTTCGCGCTGGTGTTCTTTCTTCCGTACGGACCTCTCACGTGGTTTCTCTTCTGTATGCAACCGATTCTTATGGCTTCCGTCATGCCGTTTACTAAGATGCTCCCAACACTGCTTCCTAGTGTTAAGCCCGAGCAGTACGGTGTGGTCGGTGGTATCCAGGCTACCTTACAGAACTTCGGCATGTTTTTAATCGCGTCCTATATTATTTCGCCGCTTGCTATTGCGGTAACAGGCGCGGTTGACGGCGTGCCATACTACCAGGGTGTCTATGTAGCTACTGCGGTTCTGTGCGTAATTGCGGCGTTGTCGTTGTTCTTGTTCCCAAATGTGCGCAGTTCCGTTTCGCGTAAGATTGCCGATGAGACGGCCGGGGATGCTGAGTGAGTAAGGCAAGGGTGTAACCAGTAGGGTGTGGTGCTTTCGATTGTCTTAAATATCGCAAGCACCACTTTTCCGAAAGTTTCCATCCTTTAGCGCGCGGATATGAAAATCTATCAAGTTTGCCAAGAGGGATTATGGGTAATTGTCATTACTGCATGAATTGTGGGCGCTGTCGGGGAGAGAAGGCGCCTTCAATTTTGGTGCGCCGTTGTCCAATATGCAATCATATGAACGACCAGGGAGTCAACGTTTGTGTTGCCTGCAAAGCATCGCTCGTTTTGCAAGCGGGTTCTACCAGTCTTGCTCCTGGCCTCACGCTTCAGCAGTGTCAGATTCCCGAGAGTCAACCAGCGCCTTCTTGATAGAGTCTTTTCCGTTGTTGAGGAAGAACGCCTTAAAATCAAGCAGCATGCGTTCGCGTGGGCCGGGTAACGAAAGATCGAAATCGAAGCGTTTCTGGATTTTTTCGATGTGGTACAAAACGGTGTTTCGGTGCATATGCAATCTTTGTGCCACGGCTGTTGCATTACGCCCGCTGTTTAAGTAATGCCAGAAGAGCGCTAAGTAGTTAGTGCCATCACGTTCATCCTCTGCATGTATTTTTTCAACTACGGTGTGCGAGAAGCAAAAACGCATGAATCGTTCATCTTTGTCGGCTTGACTTACCAGAAAGTACATGAGCACGTCTCCGAACAGGAATATGCCCCGGTCAATGTTTTCATCTGCTGCGAATTGTAGGCGGACGATCTGACGTAATCCGAGTGCAATCTTTGCCTGTCGGTATGCTAAATCGAGGTTAGAAATATCCTCAAATATCTCAGATACGCCACAGGTGATGCCGAGAGGTTCAACTATGCGCTCTTCAAGTTCATCAAGGGTGCGACGATGAGACAGAGCACTATCGCTTGGTGGCGCGTACATAAGTGCCAATACCGCTGAGCGGTAAGCGAAGCAGAATACGCTACCTTGGTTCAGATGAGTGGCAGCCTTTGCGGCTCTCGATGCCCGATCAGGATCGACACTCTCGTCCACTTCGAATACTGCTAACTTGTATTGGGTATCGCCCGTAAGTCCCGCCATTTCAAGTTGCGTTTCTAGGTATTCGTTCGACACAGGTTCGTGTTCAAGAAGTTTTTGAAAAAAGAAGTAGTGCGGTATATTTAATTTTACCGCCGAACGCCACTGATATTCACAAAGAGGCATGACATGTCGCATCAAAAGAGAGAATAGGTCCTTTAGCCCCTCGGTTAAAGGTGCTGTATGGCATGACATAGATAGCGATCCAAAATAGGTATGGTTGATATACAGTGGACGCGACAGCCGTGCATAAGGAGTAAGAGAACAGGGCTCTTTGAGGTAAAACACCTTTTCAGGTAGACGGAATCGTTTTTCGGCAATCATCTGTGGTGAGAGGCAGCCAGTTTCTACGATGCGCCGGTGTAGGTTATCGGGTGGTTCGATATCTGAAGTGCGCGCAATCACATTAAATTCGTTGTCTGTTACGAACATAAAATTCTTCAATAGTGGTGCGCTGGCATCGAGCGCTTCGGTTAATGAGCCGTGATGCAGTACGATGCGATCAAGTTCACCTTCCCAAAGCAGGAGCTGCATAAAGTACGATTGAATAAGGAAGATGAAATAGGAAAACCGATCTTGTTGGCGTATTACCAGTAAGCGTTCGGATACCTCGCCTATGTCTTGAGGAAGGGTCTCCTCGTTGTCTGCCAACGCTAGGACGAAAACTGTTGGCCGCTTTTTCAGGATCTCATTAACAACACTGAGTCGACATATGAATAGTGTACGTGCGTCATCGAGGTCATGCGGTGCTGTGTTTGTTACTTGATTGTGCGATACGGCTGCAAACCAGCGGAAAACTCGGCGAGATGATGTTGGTCGGTGTAGAATCTCGCAGCTCGATAGGAAGTCTTCGAGCATGGATAGCGTTACTGAAGGAAGACCACCTCCTGAAGCAGGAGCAAGTAAGGCATCATTTCCTGAGCTAGGTAAAGTCACCTTGAATCCCTCCATTCGGATATGATGGCCGAGACCGATTGGGCTTCAGACGTTTACTTAGTATAACAGTATGAAAGAAGCGATCCGGTAGTTTTGTCGCGATGATATCGATCGGCCTTTTGGTGTGTTTGGCGATGGCGTTAGAGCAGGGCTCGCTCACTTTCAGCTATCACGGCAGTCGCCTCTTCGGCTGGAAGCGGGCGTGAGAATAAATATCCCTGCATAAGGTCGCAGCCGCATTCTTTTAGAAAGCTATGCTGATCGCGTGTTTCCACCCCTTCAGATAAAATCATCGATCCGATGCTCTTGAAGCAGGCTATGAGGTGCATAAGGAAAGGTTCTGGGCTGTCCTTTGCTGTCGCCGACCAGAGAATGCTCTTATCAAGTTTCACTACATCAAATGGCAACGCAATCATGGTCGAGAGGCTTGAATATCCAGTGCCGAAGTCGTCCAGATAAAACCATACTCCGTGTTTGTGCATAACTTTCATAAAGTCTTGGACGACTTGGGGGTTGGCGATGACGGCACTTTCGGTTACCTCAATGCGAAGAGAAGATGCTGGAATTTTGTTACGCTCCACAATAGCCAGTACCTCATCGGCTAAGCCATCCTGAATGAACTGTACGGAAGAAAAATTGACTGACACGCCGCGAAACGCCGTACCAGGATGCTCCTTTCGATAGGTTCTAATAAAGGCGCATGATCGGTCGAGTGCGATGCGAGTAATGTCGGATATGAGGCCGGTCTGCTCGGCGATGGGGATAAACTCGTCAGGGGGGAATGGCCCCGATATTCTCGTCGCTTAACCGGCAAAGTGCCTCGGCGGTGACGAAGCACTTGTTGCGCTCAGACCAAACGGGCTGGAAATACACCTCAAGACTTTCATTGTCAATTGCTCTGCGCAGGGCGTCGGCTACGGTGTTGCGTCGATGAATGGCCTCCATGATAGCGGGCGTACAAACGCAGGGGCTGTTTGCTCTCAGGTTTTTTGAGTCTGCTGTTGCATATTCCAGTGCAGCTACCACATCATTGGGGTTATGTGCGATGAAGGGGTACGCTACCGATCCAATGGCGGCGTTTACGGTGTAGGAATGACCACCAATCGTCCAGGATTCTTCGAGACGCTTTTCCACCAAATCTAATATTGCCTCTGCTGTTTTTTCGGTTTGTTCTGCTGTGGGTTCTTTGGTTTTTATGCTTACGATAAGTGCGAATTGATCTCCGCTGTAGCGGTAGAGAAGCGTGGAGGGAATTGCGTCAAGGAATAATGCAAATTCGCGCAGGAATCGATCGCCGTTTTCATGCCCAAACTTGTCGTTGATGAACTTAAAGTTTGAAAGTGATATCAGCATAGCGGTGAACGGCTGGTTCTTTTCGTGGTGGAGGGCGATCATCGAGAGGAATTCTTGGCGATTCGGTGCGCTTGTGAGTTGATCGACCGACAGACGCTTGTTTTGGAGATAGAGATAAATTATAAGCAACGAGCAGGCTGCCGCCGATCCTGAGAGTAGGTATGATGGAAATGCTTGCTGCACGGCTATTACACCAACAGCAAGGAGAGGAAATACAGCCAGAATGCGTTTGATGGTGCGATCGATGGGCGCTCGGGTAAGCACAACCAGAGCAAAGCAAGCTACGCAATAAAAGTAAAACACGAGATAGGTTGAGAAAATAAGGGGACCTTGATGGTATCCTCCGGTGTCATCGAAAAAGAAGAGACATCTTGTTGGTATGTTTGCGATAACGAGCGCCAAATATATAATACAGGGTGCAGATGTTGCGAGGGTAAATCCAAGGCTTGTGGGGCGAGCTTCGCTCACAACAGCAACAGCGTAATAGAAATATACCGTTCCCAACAGCGGTGTGAGAATAAAATAGATTATGGTAATAAGCCAAGTGAGAGGCAGTAGGTACGTTGGGGCAAAGGCTATCATGATCGTCGAGGCGAGATTGGTGCCGATGGCTCCAAGTGTCGTTGCTAGACATAGTCTGAATACTTGGTTTTTGTTTGAGGGTACCGCATGGCTCTTGTATGAGTACACTACGATGACAAGAACGATGATGAAGGCGATAACTTCAGCCGATAGATTCCATCCCATAATCGCTAGCCGCGGTGCCTTTCGAACGAAACTATTATTTGTTTACACATTGTACCTTTTCCGCGTCTGGCTTGGCGGTAATAAAGAAAAAGCAAATAGATTTTTATGGGAGTTAATCGTGATTAAAAGCATGCCGCAGAACATTTTGCTTGAGATGGTCTTTATCTGAAAGGGTAGCTATCCATAACGTTATAATGTGCCACGCGCAACGCCCCGACCAACGCGCCCAACTGCACACCAGGGTCGAAAAGGAGAAGGTATGGCTACGAACCTGGGCAACACACTGCTTATCGCAAACCCTGCTGCACAAAATGGCAATAGTGCCGTTGCGGCAGCGCGTGCGACTGAGGTACTGCAGAGTTTTCTGGGTGAAGAGCACTTCTCGACGGTCCTTACCGAGTCTGCGGGGCAAGCAATCGATCTTGCGGCACATGCGGCCCCTTTTGATACCGTATTGGCTTTGGGCGGAGATGGCGTTGTTCATGAGGTGGCGAACGGCCTTCTGACGATTCCCTCTGAGCAACGACCTGTGTTGGGGGTAATTCCCGTGGGTTCGGGAAACGACTATGCACGTACGTTGGGTATTTCGAACTCCCTCGATCGAGCGGTGTGTCAGGTGTTGAACAGTCAAGAGCGCATGATGGATGTGGGTCGCTGTAATGGCGAGTACTTTGTGGAAACGCTTTCGTTCGGCCTTGATGCCGCTATTGCGCTTGACACGGTCGAGCGTCGCAAGCGCTCTCAACGTACGGGCACCTTGCTTTATGCGACAAGCGGCATCGATCAACTGCTGCACCACCTAGTAGAGCATCGTTTTGAAGCTCGTTTAGACGGGGGTGAATCGGTGGAAGGTTCTATGTTTCTTTTTGCCGTGCAGATAGGTCCTACGTACGGCAGCGGTTTTCGTATTTGCCCCGATGCACAGCCCGATGATGGGTTGCTCGACCTTTGTGTAGCGCAGCCCCCTTTAGCTGTGCCACGCGCGGTGTATCTTTTTCTTATGGCAAAGAATGGGTGGCACACGCGTTTCAAGCAAGTTGCCTTTCGGCGCGTTTCTTCGTTGGACGTGCGTTTCGAGAGTTGTCCTGCCGCCCAAATCGACGGCGAACCCCTTGCGGGTAGCCATTTTCTCATCGAGGCCGTGCCTCAGGCATTGCGCGTGCTTGTTCCTGTTCGGTAGGTGCTGCTTGCCTACAAAAAACGAAAGCCTTTGAGCGTTTTTCTCTGTGCTTGCCGACGTGGTAAGGCGCTCTTAATTGATTGCTTGTCCATGGGTGTCGTGTGTGTCGCGGGTTGTTGCGTGGTGATGTGTGCTTTTTTCCGTTACGATAACAAGCGGCGCGGCAGCAAGCGGTGCTGGACAGTGCATTATACTGCCGTGAATAACGAGCAAGGAGCCTCATGGGTGAAGGGTTTTTACCGGTCAGCCGCAAAGATATGGAAGAGCGCGGGTGGGACCAAGTCGATTTCGTTTACGTATCGGGAGATGCATACGTTGATCATCCCTCATTCGGGGCGGCCATAATTACCCGTTTGCTCGAATCTCACGGTTTTAAGGTGGGAGTTATCGCGCAGCCCGATTGGAACGACCCTGCCAGTATGGCCGTGTTTGGTGAACCACGTCTGGCGTTCCTGGTGTCGGCTGGAAACATGGATTCAATGGTGAACCACTATACGGTGGCGAGGAAGCGTCGCCGCGAGGACGCGTATTCACCTGGAGGTGAAGCGGGTAAGCGCCCTAACCACGCAGCTGTTGTTTATAGCAACCTTATTCGTCGTACGTTCAAAAAGACGCCCATTGTGCTGGGGGGCATTGAAGCCAGCTTGCGTCGTCTTGCACACTACGACTACTGGTCAGACAAGCTTAAACGTTCTATCTTGCTGGATTCTGGTGCAGATCTGGTGTCGTTTGGTATGGGCGAGCACTCTATCGTTGAGATTGCCGATGCGCTTGAGGCGGGTCTTGCCATTAGAGACATCACGTTTATTGATGGAACGGTGTATCGTGCCAGCTCTCTCGATCATGTGTACGATGCTGTTATGCTT
>JAEWYG010000023.1 GCA_023395755.1 Actinomycetes bacterium
GCGCTTACGGCGATCACCGAAGCCAGGAGCCTTGATGGCAACACAATTGAACGTGCCACGCAGTTTGTTCAGCAGAATGGTGGCCAGAGCCTCGCCTTCAACGTCTTCAGCGACGATGAACAGCGGACGGCCAGACTTCATGATGTCCTCCAGCAGCGGCACCATATCCTGAATGCTGGTTACCTTCTGGTCGGTAAGCAGAATATAGGGGTCGTTCAGCACGGCCTCCATCTTCTCCATATCGGTAGCCATGTACGGCGAGATGTAGCCACGCTCATATTGCATACCCTCGACGATATCCATCTCGAGACCGAACGTCTGGCTCTCCTCGACAGAGATAGCGCCATCCTTGCCTACAGCCTCCATAGCTGCAGCGATCTTCGAACCAATCTCCGCATCGCCAGCGGAAATGGTACCGACGTTGGCAATCTGGGCTTCCGTAGACACCGGAGTAGCGTCGGCCTTGATGGCCTCAACCACGGCGTCGGTAGCCTTCTGGATACCGCGACGAATACCCAGTGCATCGGCACCAGCGGTTACGTTACGCAGGCCCTCGGACACGATAACGTCAGCCAGCAGCGTAGCCGTCGTCGTACCGTCGCCGGCCACATCGTTGGTCTTAACGGCAACTTCGCGCACCAACTGGGCGCCCATGTTTTCAATAGGGTCTTCCAGTTCAACTTCCTTGGCTACCGTCACACCGTCGTTAGTGATGGTGGGGGCACCATAGGACTTCTCCAGTGCCACGTAGCGGCCCTTGGGGCCAAGCGTGACCTTTACTGCATCGGCCAGCTTGCTTACACCAGCAGCAAGAGCACTGCGGGCTTCTGCCTCAAACTTAATTTCTTTCGCCATGATTCGCTATTCCTTTCAGATTGCGTATCTTTAACTACTACTTGTGGGTTTTCCGGTCAAGCCGAAACGATAGAGCATCAACCTAAAACAACGGGGGTTTTCGTGATGAATCGTATAGCTGTGAAGCTTAAACTAGACGGTCGCCACGAGAAGCCGCCAGTCTGCCTTACGCGAACACCGCGTACAGGTCGTCGGCACGCAAGATCATGACGTCTTCGCCATCCACCGTGATCTCGGTTCCACCGTATTTACCATACAGAACCTTGTCGCCCTCTTTCACGGGCATGGGCAGCAAGTTGCCATCTTTATCCAGCTTTCCAGCACCCACAGCCAGCACCGTACCCGTCTGGGGCTTTTCCTTCGCTTCGGTTGCCAGATACAGACCGGATGCCGTCGTCGACTCCGCCTCGTCCTGCTTGATGATGACGCGGTCACCCAATGGTTTCAAATTCATATCTTTGCCTTCCTTTCGTCCGTCTCTTTTCCGAAACTGGTTGAACGTTTCTATTTAACCACTCCGTGTTAGTGACTGCTAGCACTCTTTAGGTAACGAGTGCTAAACATTGCGTTATCATAGCAGCATTGACGACGAATGCAAGATAATTTGAGAAAATATGAGCCTGTAAGACTAAGGTTTTAAAGAATTGTCAAACGATCGTCACAATTCTTTCACTACCATTCGCGCAGTTTCACCAAGCCGCCTTCGTAGGCACGCACCACCAGCTGTGCCCGATCGTGAGCTTCTAGTTTTGCCATAATGCGCGCGAGATGTGTTTTAACGGTTGCAGGCGAAATAAAAAGATCGGACCCGATTTCATCATTTGCCAAACCGCGAGCCACCAGCACGAGTATTTCACGCTCCCGATCGGTAAGCGTCGCAAACGGATCGTCGTTCGAAGACCCCACAGCGTCAGATGTCGGACGCGTGCGTACAAATGTCTCGACCAAGCGACGCATGACCGAGGGCTGGATGAGCGCATCGCCCTTGGCAACCACCCGAATAGCAGCAGCGATGTCGTCAGGTTCGGCATCTTTCAACATAAACCCACTAGCACCCGCCGCCAGTGCGTCGTATACATACTCGTCGATATCGAAAGTGGTTAAAATAAGCACGTGCGTACCTACAAGCTGAGGATCGTCCATAATCGCACGTGTTGCTTCGATGCCATTTTCCACCGGCATGCGAATATCCATCAGTACCACATCGGGGTGCGCCTCACGCACGCGCTCAACCGCTTGACGTCCATCACCCGCCTCACCTACTACCTTAAGATCGGGATACGATGAGAGGATGAGTCGAAACCCGCTGCGAACCAGATCTTGGTCGTCGGCAATCACCACGCGCAATACGGTATCGTTGAGCCGCTGTTCGTCGGCATACTGAGCCGCTTGCGCGCTACGTTGCCGCAGCCGCTCCTGCACAGCGCGGTACGTATCATCCTGAAAACTGCCTCCAATAAGCTGCTCAGACACGCGATGCCCCCGTTCCTCCCAACGGAAGGCTCACGCGCACAGCAAACCCTCCTTGGGCTCGATCTCCCACCCAAAAGGTGCCGTCGAGCAAACCAACACGCTCAGCCATGCCGTCGATGCCGTGCCTACCCGCCGGGAGAACACCGCCGCGACCGCAACCGTCATCCTCAACATCAAGCCGTACCATATCACCGTCGAGTTTCAAGCGCATAACAGCGGTATGAGCATGCGCATGACGCACGATGTTTGTCGCAGCCTCGCGCGCAATGCCATAGAGAGCAACGTCAACGTAAGCGGGCACACGCGCACGATCGTAGCCTCCCATATCCAGAATCGCATCCACACCAGCATTCCTTAAATAGGTCGCAAGATCCTCCATACGCTCGGTACCGGCAGTAGGCTCGGTTTCGACTGCATCGTCGCGGCGTAGCACACCAATCATGCTACGAATTTCTTCAAGGGCATCCTTTGCCGTCGTACGCGCCGAGGCAATAGCTTGCTTCGCTGCGGCAGGATCGCGGTCGACCAGGCGCTCGGCAGCAGCCGCTTGAATACTTACTGCCGACAGCGAATGTGCCGTAATATCGTGCACCTCACGAGCAATACGAACACGCTCCTCTTCCACCCGACGGCCAGCTTCCTCTCCGCAAGCGCGCTCTGCCTCTAGGGCACGCTGTTCCGTTTCAACCACGTATGCACGGTGAGTGCGGTAGGAGTACCCCGCCAACGCAGCCGCCACCGCAAACGCAATGTTTTGGAAGCGTGTAAAAAAAACAAGACTAGCAGTGCGCGCCGACATATCAACAAAAAGCAGCCCTGCCACCGCAAGGGAAGCGGCAACGAGCGCCTCAACACGTCCTCGCTCACTTGCGATAGTATAAAGAGCCACCGCGGGCCCGATCATCGTGAGGGAAAGGCCTCGAAATGAACTTTGTAGCCCCAAGAAGGTAATCATAACAAACAGAAACACCGGCCAAGGAAACCGCCTGCGCACCACGAGCGGCAATGTTGTAAGCGCCAGTGCAACGAATACCGATGCATCGGGCACCACGTTCACCATGCCAAGATACTGACGCAATGCCAGATCATGCACTATAAATGACGATGACGTAACCATAAGTTGCACGCAACCGAACAGAAGGGCTGCCACAGCAACACACACATCGACACCCCAGTCTTTGGGTGACATCAGACGATTATTGACTAAAAAGTTTTCCATACACCCATACTACGCGACGCACCCGTCAAGCACCATACACCGACAGGGGTATTTTCCCTCCTCGTACGGCCAGAAAAGCACCGACCGAACCTGAACATATACACCAACACGCCTTCGATACCTCAAAGCAACAACCTTGTAGCACAGTGAAATCTACATCTTCCCTTGAGGTCGCCCGACCAATCTCATATAATATATTACAAATATATTATATGAGGAGAGCACCATGACAGGAGCGGTTTCAATATATTTGCGCGACGACCTCTTGCGAAGGCTTGATGCGGCAGTCGAACGCTCCGCGCGAGAAGACCGCGCGCATGGATTAACAGGCAGACAGGTAACAAATCGCTCCAAACTGATCGAACGCATTGTCGAAGGTTATCTCAACGAGAAAACCAACCTTGATGTCGATGAGATTCGCTACCACGTAGTCTCCCTTGCCGAAGAGTACGGCGCCGCCAAGGTTTCTCTTTTCGGTTCGTTCGCGCGCGGCGAAGCGAGCGAGGCAAGCGACGTTGATATTCTCCTAGAAAAGGGCAGTATCAAGGGGCTTCGCGTTCTCGATTTCCAAGACGCGCTGAGCGAGCGAATCGGACGATCGGTCGACGTAGTAACCACCGCAGGGGCAAGCGACAGATTCCTTGAGAATATCCGAAAAGACGAAGTGGTACTTTATGAAGCAGGCTGACCGCGACAACGAACAGCTGGGCGTTATCCTGCGCTACTGCGAGCGACTCAATGTTACCATCGAGCGTTTTGGCTCGTCGTTTGCCGCGTTCGCCTGCGACATTCCCTTCCAGGACAGCTGCTCGCTTTGCCTCATCCAAATCGGTGAAGCAACCGCACGCTTATCGGATAACTTTAAAGCAGCCCACCCCGAAATCGACTGGAAACGTATCTACGGCATGCGCTGCCATCTGGTACACGGCTACGAGGCATTCGATGCCGAAATAGCCTGGGATGCCGTTGAACGTTGCATCCCGCCCCTGCGCGAATTCTGCGACATGCACTTTCTCCGATGATTCTTTCAAGATTTACTGCATAATAATCGGTAAAAACATCCAATGAAATCGAAGGAATCGTTACAAGTGATGCCCGCATTGCCGCTAAACGCTTTCGCTTGCAGTCGCATCTGCCGCCGCCGATGGCTCTTCTTTGGAGGCAGGTTGCGGGGAGGAACAGGAGCAGACGAACAAGGCTGACGCAACACAGAGAGCGACTACCCCCACCCGCCACTTACTCTTCACGAAACCGAGCATACACACCAGCCCCTTCAGAACCGCCTTCCCATAGCACCGCAAAATCAGTATATCCCCTCCCCCCGAGCTACTATGCAAGAAAAGAGGCTGTATCAAAAGTCCCTTAATAGAAAAGAGTCGGAACCCTTCATCGGTTTCGACTCTTTTCTTCTGAAAATAAGGTCGAACACACATTTATGCAAAGCACCCTTGACCTTTAACGGCATTCTTCCCGCTCATAGCCTCGAATAACTTCCTCATATTGTGCGCAAACGCCACCAGGTGCCACTCATGAGTTACTTTATCTAATCCTCGCAAGGTGAAGCGCTTAAATCCGTGGTTTTGTTTGATGTTGCCGAATACTGTTTCGACATCAGTTGCTCTTCTGCGGCGAAGAACAACACCCTCAGCGCTTGTAAGTCGCCTCTCAGCCCGTCTTCGATAAGCATCGCGTAGGGGGTTTACATAGATAGTGCGATTTCTTGATTCGTCATCGCTTTTGGTGCATTTCTTTTGGTGAGAACAACCGCTACAGTCGCTACAGCGATAAAGCCTCACAGTACTTTTGTATCCGAGATCGCTTTGCTCTGTCTTTTCCCGGAGAAAGGAAAGGGTGCGACCTTGCAAACATGTCCACTCGTCAGTTTCCCTACTAAAGCCCCAGTTCTTTGGCTGTGTCGGATCTTTTTTGAAGAATCGCTTCTGCTCTTTATGAAACATGTTGTACTTAACGAAAGCTCTCACGTCTAGGCTCTCGAGGTAAGCATAATTTTCTTCGCTGCCATACCCTGCATCAGCGGTAAGGGTATAGGGAGGCATCCCGTAGAGGTTCTTTGCATGTTCAACGTGTGGGATCATGCAAGCAGTATCTCCCGCTCGTCTGTGCAAGGTAGAGGCGACTATAAACTGATTTTCGG
>JAEWYG010000054.1 GCA_023395755.1 Actinomycetes bacterium
GTGCAGAAGTAGAATGGATATTCAGCATCGGGGGTTTCCGCAGGTGGTTCATAGGGACGAAATACTACAGACGGCTTTGCGTTTGCCGACTTGTAGAAGCTCAATGAATTTGCGAGACCTGGTTTGCCGTATTGCGCAACACCTATCTCGTCGAAACCTTCGGCTTGGCTTCCCGAGGCAAAACGCCACTTTGTTTCTTGCCATGTACCATTGACGTTGCGTACGGGCCAGGTCATACCGTGATTCACTAGGTATTCTTCGTAAGGGGCCAACTGTTTAGCTTCCATTTTCAACTTTGCCTTGAATGTGCCGTCGGCATCGTTGTTAATGGCAAGTGCCCGCTCATTCAAATCGGGGTTCGAAAATATACGATACTCTTCCCAGATCAGGCGGTTGGTTTCGCGGTCATCTGTTTTGAAATCGCCAGCTTCTTTGTCATAAATTGTGCCAAACAGGTGATCGAAAGCGTCTTTGCCACTAATCTGCTCGCCGTCTAGCACGCGGCGTGCTACCTCCATGAGTATCCATAAATCCCACTTTGCTTCACCTGGCGGGTTGACGGCTTTCTCAAATACCGTGGTGCGTCGCTCTCCGTTGCCGAACTGCCCCTCGCGCTCCACCCATAAAGCTGCGGGAAGTACGACATCGGCATACTCGCATGAAGAGGTGGGGTATACCTCGTTTACTACAATAAACGAGTCGAAGACACCTTTTTGGTCGCCTTCTCCAAGAAACCGGGTAAGATTGGGCATGGATACGGCCCAGTTGTTGTGAGCTGACCACAAGAAGTCAATGTTTCCCTTCGATAACTCACGGAATGTTTTGACCGTATGGAAGCCGGGCTTCTGAATGGCATCGAGGTAGCCTTCTGGTAGATCCCAGATGGCTTCGGTATAGCGACGATGCTGCTCGTTTGCAACAAGTAGGTCGGCGGGTAGTCGGTGGCTAAAGGTGCCTACCTCGCGTGCGGTTCCGCAGGCAGTAGGTTGGCCTGTCAACGAGAAGGGGCCACACCCTGGACGTGCAATTTTGCCCGACAAGAGGTGAATGTTATAGAGGTTGTGATTCATCCAGGTGCCTCGGTTGTGTTGGTTTACGCCCATGGTCCAAAGCGACATGATATTTTTTTCTGGATCAGCAAACTCGGCAGCGAGTGCTTTTAGATCTTCGACAGGAACGCCGGAGAGTTGTGAGGTGTATTCGAACGTGTAGGGAACAAGACGTGCGGCAAACTCCTCAAAGGTAATGGGTGTGACCGTGTCTACTTTTTGGCCAATTTCGCTGACATCATAGCCATCTTCGATGGAGTTGCCTATGTTTTCGGTACCTTGTTTGAACTGTAGGTGATCGGATACGAAAGCTTCATCGTATTTTTTACTCTGAATGAGGTAGTTTGCGATGCAGTTTGTAATAGCCAAATCGGTATTTGGTTGAAACAGCATAATGGTATCAGCGCTGACCGAAGTGCGCGTGCGTAACGTGCCTAAGTCGTAGTGCTTCACGTTTTTGCCGGAAAGCTTGCGAGCCGTGAGACGCGAGTACAGCATTGGGTGGGCTTCTGCCATATTGGCACCCCAGGTAATAAACACGTCGGCGTGGTCTAAATCTTCATAGCAGCCAGCTGGCTCGTCGGTTTGGAATACGTTCATGAAGCCAACGACGGCGCTTGCCATACAGAGACGCGCGTTGGGGTCGATATTGTTGGAGAGCAGTCCCGCCTTCCAAAACTTTGCGGTGCAATAGCCTTCGGTGATAGGCTGCTGACCGCTTCCCCAAAAGGCAAGTCGGGTTTTGTCAGTCTTCCAGGTGTCTTTTAACTTGGAAGCTACCAAATCAAGTGCTTCGTTCCACGTGGCTTCGCGCAGACCCTCGCTCGTACCTTTGGTGGATTTGTCCTCGCGAATAAGGGGCTTGGTCAGTCGGTCCTCTCCGTAAAGAATTTTGCCCAGGTAATAGCCCTTCACGCAGTTGAGTCCTTTATTTGACTGGTTTTCTGGGTCTCCCGTTACTGACACCAGTTTGCCATCTTTTACTTCGCAAATAACGCCGCAGCCACAACCACAGAAACGGCATACCGCCGAGAACTTTTGGCCTTCTCCGTTTGCGCTTGCGGTTGATGTACTACCGCAGCCCACGAGTGATGCTAGACTTCCTGCTGCTGCTGCACTCGCTAGTGCGATGGCCGATGTCTTAATGAATACTCGTCTTGTTAAATCCATAGTCCCTCCTCGATTGGTTCCTCTTCTTTACTCTCGCTTGTCGTACGTTCGTGGCGGTTTAGCTTATCTGCGCGTAACGTCTTCTTCGGAGATGTTTTCGTCGTACGTAACAATGCGGATAGCCACTTCAGGTTCGCTTACGACACATCGCTGCACACAGAGGCCGCAACCAACGCAGGAATCCTGCGCAATAATGGGCGCAAATACTGCATGGATGGCGTCGTTCTCACGCATGCGGTAATCGATGGTAATAGCCTCATCGATAAGTGGACACACCCGATAGCACACTTCGCATCGCAGGCCCTTGAATGCAATGCATAGATCCTCATTGATCACCGCACTGCCCATGCGTACATCGCTACGCTGCCAAACGTTACGTAGTGCACCAGTAGGGCAGGCGGCTTGGCAGGGAAAGTCCTCACAGAGACGGCAGGCTTGAGTACGGGCGTCAAGGAAAGGGGTGCCCACCGCGAAACCGACATTGTCGCCAGCAGGAGCGAGCGCGACATAAGGACACGCCTCAATGCATTTGCCACATTTAACGCAACGAGAAAGAAAATCCTGCTCGCCTTGTGATCCAGGCGGTCTGAGGAGCCCATCGCTATTATGTGTAAGGTAACGAACGCCTTGGGCGGCAACGATGGCGGCTGCGAGGCCTGCGACGATGTTTGATGGCTTCATAGGTAATCTTCCCTCCTTCACCTTGTATGATGCGCTGTAGGGGAAGTCCTGCCAATCGGGGTAGCTACCCGAAACGATGGGGGATAAACCCTATGTCGCCAAAAGAGTAAAAGGGAAGCAAAAGAAAAAAGCCCGCGTTGTTGCGGGCTTTCAGCGCGGAGAAGAGATGCTTACTGGAACAGGCGAATTCCTACGTAGGCAGCAGTCTCAGGGAGTCCTTTCACGTCGTATACGCTAGAGAGTCCGATAGCCGATATGCGCCACTGATACACGGTACCCCCTATATCGATAGTACCAGCTTGAAAGGTGTTACCTGAATCGTCAACACCTGATTCACCCAAAACCGTAGTCTCTAATCCTTCAGATACCAGAGCCGTTTGCACTGCAGCCTCGACGCTACCTGACGAGAAGTCAGCATATTTTACACGCATGTCTAAGTAATCGCCAGGGGTAGAAGTAAACTGCCATGAGCCGTTCAATAGGAGTGTCGCGTCGGCAGCCGAGAGTTTGGGTATGCCTTGGGAATACATGAGAGTTGCCTGTTCAATGCTTACGTCGGAAGGCAATTTGATAAGTTCTAGTGAGCCGTCACCGCTACCACTGATGGTAGCTTTGTCTATGATGGTGTAGCCCGCTGCGGCGAACGCAGCTTTAACTCCTTCGTCGTCAAGACCGACAAGGGAGGCTAAGTTCGGTAGGCTTGCCATTGCTGCAGGGCGCGCTAGGTTTTGTTCGACGCTTTGCTGGGTGCGTTCGGCTGAGTTCGTTACCTTATCTAGTATGGTAAAAAGGAGAATGCTGCCGATAACTATAGCGGCAGCAACAAAAGCGCCCATGATAAACAACTGGGGCTTTGGTGGGTGAATGGGACGTAGAAGGGAGCGGCCGTCCAAGTGCCTGACCGGGCCTTTACCAGCATCATAGACGTTTCTCCGCGAATTGAAAAACATGAGTGTACTCCTGAGGGGTTTGTGTGCTTTGGGCATTATAGCATTGTTCGTGCTTGTCTCCGTGGTAGGATACGGCTGCCCATGGGGGAGTAGTTGGCACGGAATACGTGCGGTGCGTTCAACATCTTGGCGGGAACTTGCGCCTGGCGTACCTTAATCAGCGAGACTCATGGCGCACAGCCGATTTATCTGCTGTGCGCCATGAGTTTTTTTATGCGCTGTAGTAAGCTGCTTTGTCTGAGGGGATTTTGGTAGAAAACGAAGAAGGAGCAACATTGGATCTCTCGATATTTGCGTCGCCCGAGGCCTGGATTAGCCTAATCAGCCTCATTTTCTTGGAGATTGTGCTCGGCGTGGACAATCTGGTGTTCATTTCTATTACCACAAACCGATTGCCTCCCGACAAGCAACATATCGGTCGTAAGTTGGGCCTTGCGGGTGCATTGGTTATGCGTATTGTCTTTTTGTGCTTTGCCTCGTTCCTTGTGCATATGACAACACCGCTCTTTACGGTGAATTTGGGGGCTTTTTCGCACGGATTCTCGGTGCGCGATCTTGTGTTGCTTATCGGTGGTGCGTACCTCATTTACAAGGGCATATCAGAGTTGCGCGATACATTGAGGCTAACCGAGCTTAAGGCTGAACACTGCGAGGAACATAAGGCGCTACATCGTATCGCATTGCCTCAGGCAGTTGGTACTATTATGGTTATGGACTTGGTGTTTTCTATTGACTCGGTAATCACGGCCGTTGGCATGGCAGACCACCTTATTATTATGATTATCGCAGTCATGCTTGCCGTTATTCTCATGATGGTATTCATTGATCCTATTTCGAATTTCATCAACGGGCACCCGGAAATGAAGATGCTTGCATTGACGTTTATTGTGGCTATCGGGGCACTTCTGGTTATCGATAGTGCTGGTATTCACACCGGTATTGAGCTTTTACACATGCCGCTTGAGAAGCTTATTGTTTATTTTGCTATGGTGTTCTGTATTGTTCTGGAGCTTATCCAGATGCGTTACAACGCAAACGTGCTTGCTTGGCGCAAAGATCGTTGGAAGCAAGAAACGAAGGCGCAGATCGAGACCGTGCGTGTAGAAATGGAATCACGCATCGCTCAAGAACGTGCAGGGAAAGATGATGCCGATCGGAACGCACAGGGTGGTAAAAATACCGCTCCTGCTGAGCGCATTACCCCGGTTATTATCGGCAATAACGTGTATGTAATGATGCCGGTTGCTGGCGAGGATGCGGCATCCTTTAAGGCGCTCGTTGCAGGTTCCGCTACGGCCGGAGAGACCTTTGATGCTCCGGTAGAAATAGGTGCCTCGGATGTACAGGTTGAAGAGGTGTCCGCTTCGGACCCTGCATATGAGGTGCCTGAAGAGAAGTAGTATAGTACCTCGTCAGTATGTATTCTGGTATAACCTTCGGTCCTTTGCTCTGCGCTTTATTAGCGGAGCAAAGGATTTTTTAGTGAAGAAGCATCACATTATTCTTTTGGCTAAGACAGGCAAATAAGGGCTCCATTTGCCCATTCGCTAAGCAAATAATTCATAGCCTTCTTGGGATACATAGAAGCAGGCAGCATGGCGCAGCACATGGGCAGTGAAGGGGGTAGTCAAACGTGTTGGCTCGCCATCGTACTGCACCTCCATGGGAGGGTCGGCCTCGACGCGCACGTTCCGAGCCCGGTGGATTTCCAGTGAATCAGTGCGTTTGGGGAATTCGCCGCCGCGATCAAGAAGGCCCGCTAAGAGAGCGGGTATCAACTCGAAAGCATTTTGTGCTTTTAGTATTACCACGTCGAACACACCATCGCGCGGTTCGTTTTCATGAGTTACGGCAATGTCGAACTGCAACTTCGAGAAGTTCACCAGCAGCACACCTAGGCCGTCACTTTCGATTGTTTCACCATCAAGCTCTAACTTAAAGTGCGATTTTTGAGGCATGGGGTTAGCGATGGCTGCCGAGAAATATGCCATAGGGCCGAGCAGGCGTTTTGATGATGCGGCTCCGTGCATGATGGTAGCATCGTAGCCAGCTCCGGCCATGATGGCAAAACCGAACCGGTGTCCAGCAACGTCCACTTCACCTAGGTCAAAATCGAGCGTACGATTCTCGCGTACTAGTTTTGCCAGTGCATGGGGTTCCATTGGTGAAGCTAGATTCGCGGCGAGGAGATTTGCTGTACCTGCCGGGAATGGCAGGATAGGAATACCGGTGTTAGCT
>JAEWYG010000071.1 GCA_023395755.1 Actinomycetes bacterium
TGATGCTTTTTATCACCCCTGATTATACCACATAACGTAACCGTCCATAACAATAAATATTGCTAAATTTTGACAAAACAATACCCGCTGATCAGCGGGTACGACTTAAAGCTGGGTGTTTATGCTCTCAAACTCCGGCGGGTAACGGATGCTGGCGTGTGTGGTGTTTGCGTTAACATTCCCTTTCCTGTCTTTGATTGGTAAGCCTTCGTTTTCAGCCATCGGCCACACGTTGCTGCCAGTGCTATACTGATGCCCGAACGAAAGTGGCTTGAGCGAGAGTGGAGCAGCATGGCGGCACAAGATCTTCCCAATGGATTTACCGGGTTTGCGAAGCGTAAGCCGGGATTCGAGCCGGCGAGTGCAAGTGTTGGACATACGCCGGTGGGAGCGTATACCACTGAAGGTACGCCGTTGTCGGGTACTCCTTCCGTGTCTGAAAAAGGTACGCAAGGCGCGTTTCAGTACGCACGCGATCACGTACGTTCTGATGCGGGTGCGGCGAACTTTGATCCCGATAAACTACGCCTTATCCCCGCTACCGATCGTCGTTGGGCTTGGACGGAAGTAGATTTGAACGCCGTCCGTCACAACATGACAGCGCTTAAGCAGCAGGTAGGTCGTGGTGTGCGCGTTATGGCGGTGGTGAAGGCCGATGGTTACGGCCACGGGGCGGTACGCTGCGCAAAAACAGCGCTGAACTCGGGCGCTGATTATTTGGGTGTGGCGACAGTTGATGAGGCAATCCAGTTGCGCGAAGCGTTGGTGAACGCGCCTATTTTGGTGCTTTCCCAGCCGCCTATGGAAGCTATTGCGCTGCTCTTGGCCTATAAAGTTATGCCAAGTGTTTACACACCCGACTTCGCCATCCAGTATGCTGAAGCGGCTGATGCTTACGGTATTCGCGCCCCGTATCATTTGGCTGTGAACACGGGCATGAATCGTATTGGTGTGCGGCATGATGAAGTGGTTGAGTTTATGTCGCAGGTGAGTTTTCATCGTGCGCTCGATTTGGTGGGTACGTTTACACATTTTGCTACGGCAGACATGCCAGAAACACTGGACTTTCATATTCAGACAAAGCGCTTTCTTGAAGCGCTTCAGGCTATGAAGGTTGCAGGCTTTGATCCGGGTATCATTCACGCGGCCAACTCGGCGGCTACTATTCGCTACCCCGATGTGCACTTTGACATGGTTCGACCTGGTATTGCTCTGTATGGTCTGCACCCATGCCAGGAAACGCGCATGATGATAGACTTGCGCCCAGCCATGAGCGTGCATGCGCGCATCAGCGATACGCGACTCGTGCCGATGAGCGAAGGTGTTAGCTATGGGCTAAACTACCGAAGCCCCGGCAGTGTGAAAATTTGTACGTTGCCCCTTGGTTACGCTGACGGCATGCGCCGTGGTCTTTCTGGCCGTACTGAGGTGATCATGGAGGGTCACCGCTTTCGTCAGGTGGGCAATATCTGTATGGATCAGTGTATGTTTGAGGTGGATTTACGCACGTATGGTACACGGCGTCGCTTTGACCCGCAGATTGGCGATGAAGTACTGGTGGTGGGTCGCCAGGGCGATTCGATAGTGACGCTGGATGACATGGCGAACACACTAGGAACCATTCATTACGAGCTTTCTATAGGCTTTGCTCAAAGAATGCCTCGGTTGTATGTGTAAAGCAGAAGGGACACTTCATGTCTAAGCCTCATATTTCCTTAGAGGACCTTCGAACGCAGGTTGAAGCTTGCCATAAATGCCCCCTTGCCGATGGCCGAACGCAGACCGTATTTGGTGTGGGCGACGCAACTGCGCGCGTACTTATTGTAGGAGAGGCTCCCGGCAAGAATGAAGATTTGCAAGGAGAGCCGTTTGTTGGTAAGGCGGGGCAGTATCTCAATGAGTTGTTGGCTATTGCCGGACTCGATCGCAGCGATGTATTCATTGCTAATGTGTTGAAGTGTCGCCCTCCCGGAAATCGTGATCCGCGTTCAGAAGAAATTGAACTATGCACACCTTACTTACGTGAGCAAACACGCACGATCGACCCTGAGTTCATTGTGACGTTGGGCAACTTCTCTACGAAGTTTATTCTGAAGACGGAAGTGGGCATTACTCGCTTACATGGCACGTTGCAGCAGGCAGGGAGGTTTAAGGTGTTTCCTATTTTTCACCCTGCGGCTGCAATTTATGATCGTTCGAAACGTGAGGCATTGGAAAACGATTTTGCCACGTTGGGTGAATTGCTTCGTGCGAATGACGCTGAGAGAGTTATTGTCTCGTAGAATTTACCTGCGTTTGAAGCGTCGGCTCCGGAGTCGGCTGCGGGAAAGTAGCGTGCGTTGTAGGCTTCTTCGGGGTTTTTCGTTCCGCTTGCCGTTCGGTAACGCGCTTGAAACATTCGGGCATTATTGCCATTGCTATAATGAAAGGCTCAATCGGCATAAAGCAGCACCGCGGTACGGTGCTGCTTGCATATTTGAGACGGGAAGGGCAGAGACAACGTGTATCCCATCGAAAAAGTAGAGGCTCTCAATGCGGAAGTGACCCGCATGGTAGTGCATGCACCTGATATTGCGCGGAAGATTAAACCTGGTCAGTTCATTATGTTGCGTATCGACGAACAGGGCGAACGCATTCCGCTGACCATGAACGACTATGACGTAGAGGCGGGTACTATCACTATCGTCTTTCAGGCGGTAGGCGCTACAACAATGCGTCTTGCTCAGATGCATGAGGGCGATAAGTTGCTTGATTTTGCTGGTCCTCTTGGCAACCCTACCGAGCTCGAGGGTGTTAAGCGTGCGTGTGTTATCGGCGGTGGATTGGGTACGGCTATTGCCTATTCCCAAGCAAAATGGCTGTATGATCACGGGGCAGAGGTAGACGTAATTACGGGTTTTCGCAATGCAGATCTTGTGTTGCTCGAAGATGAAATCAATAAGTGCTCTACGCGCCAGATTGTTATGACCGACGATGGTTCCAATGGTAATAAGGGGTTGGTAACGGCTGCATTGCAGCAACGTATTGACGAGGGGGCCGATTACGACCTTGTACTCGCAGTGGGGCCCGTTATTATGATGAAATTTGTGGCTGCGACAACAAAGCCTTATGGCATAAAGACGCTGGTGTCCATGAATCCTTTGATGATTGACGGCACGGGTATGTGCGGTGGCTGTCGCGTAAAGGTGGGTGATGGGTATTTCCACGCCTGTGTCGATGGCCCCGATTTCGATGGTCATTTGGTCGATTACGATGACGCCATGCGTCGTGGCGTTATGTATCGTAGTTTCGAGAGTTCTGCTCGCGATGCGGTTGCAGGTGCCTTGGCTTCTGAGGGACGCGACTGTGGCGGCGTGGGTGTGTCTGCTGCTAACGAGGGGAAAGGGGCCTAGCCGTGGCGAACCTCAACGTGAACAAGCAAAAGGAAAAAGTACCCATGCCCGAACTCGATCCTGTCGAGCGAGCGCGAACCTTTGAGGAGGTGGCGCAGGGCTATACACCAGAAGATGCGGTGAGTGAGGCTCTCCGTTGCATTCAGTGTCCAAAGGCACCGTGCGTCTCGGGTTGCCCAGTGGGTGTACCTATTCCGCAATTTATCGAACAGATTGGTGAAGGCAACTTCGCTGCGGCTTACGCTATCGTGAAGGGTGCGAATGCCCTGCCCGCGGTGTGTGGCCGCGTGTGCCCACAGGAGACACAATGTGAGGGTGTGTGTACGCGTGGCAAAAACGGTGAACCGGTGGGTATTGGTCGTCTTGAGCGCTTCGTGTCAGATTGGGCAGCCGCACATCCTAAGGAAGCCGCTCAGGCGGTGGTGGCGTTGTCTCGTCATTGTGTAGTCGAACCCAGTGACGGTGCGTGCCCTGTTGTGCCTGAGGTGCTTGCTTCTGCCGATTTAAGTGGTAAGCGAGTGGCAGTGGTGGGCTCTGGGCCGGCATCGCTTACGTGTGCCGGCGAGCTTGCCAAACACGGTGCCGATGTCACGGTGTTTGAGGCATTACATAAAGTGGGTGGCGTGCTTACCTACGGCATTCCCGAATTCCGACTTCCGAAAAATATCGTGGCGCATGAAGTGGACGCGTTGGGAGAAAGTGGCGTATCGTTTGAGTTGAATGCGCTGGTGGGAAAGCTGTATGACGTAGATGAACTTCTTGATGAGCGTGGTTTTGATGCGGTATTTGTTGGCACCGGTGCGGGATTGCCAAGCTATTTAGGCATTCCGGGTGAGGGTCTAAATGGTGTGTCGGTTGCAAATGAGCTGCTCACACGCGTGAATCTTATGAAGGCATATCGCTACCCTGAATACGAAACACCGGTTTATGCTGGTGGGCACTGCGTGGTGGTGGGTGGTGGTAATGTGGCTATGGATGCGGCCCGTACGGCTAGGCGCCTTGGTGCTGAGGTGACGGTGGTATATCGTCGTAGTCGCGACGAGATGCCAGCTCGCACTGAAGAGATACATCATGCCGAGCAAGAAGGTATCAAGTTTCAGTTGCTCACCAATCCGGTGCGCGTTTTGGGTAACGATAGCGGTTGGGTTACCGGTGTAGAATGTGTTCGCATGGAATTAGGAGAGCCTGACGCAAGTGGGCGCCGCCGTCCTGTGGCCGTTTCGGGTAGTGAATTCGTTATTGACGCGGATATGATGATTATCGCTGTTGGCTCAAAGACAAACCCCCTTATTGCTGAGACTACACCGGGACTTGAGGTGACGTCGCGTCACCTTATTGTGGCCGATGAAAATACTTGTGCGACATCGAAACCGGGTGTATTTGCTGGTGGCGATGCAGTTATCGGTGCGGCAACCGTTATTCTTGCCATGGGTGCGGGGAAGCGCGCTGCGGCTGGTATTGCCGATTATCTCATGCGAGAGTAGTATTCAGGCATGTTGTGTGTCTCGGAACGAAAATATGCAAGCGGGCGTTTCGTGTGAAGCGCTCGTTCGCATTTTGGAGGGAAATGATTCATGTTCGATCCCATAGCTTATATCAACGAACCCCGCTGGCAGAACTCGCGTTTAGGACTCGACCGCATTCGTGAGCTGCTTGACCGGCTGGGTCGTCCGCAAGATAATCTCAAATTTGTGCATGTTGCCGGTACTAATGGCAAGGGGTCGACATGTGCGTATCTCTCGTCGATTTTACAGGAGGCGGGGTACCGAACGGGGCTGTTTACTAGTCCTTTTATCGAGACCTTCGAAGAGCGTATTCGCGTGAATGGTTGCAATATCTCGCTCGATGAGCTTGCCGAAATAACGATTGTCGTGCGCGATCAGTCAGAAGACATGATCGATCATCCTACTGAGTTTGAACTTATGACCGCGGTGGCTCTCGTATATTTTGCGCGCTGCGCCTGCGATATTGTGGTGCTTGAAGTGGGACTGGGGGGTAGGCTCGATTCAACTAATGTTATCGATGCTCCAGAAGTTGCGGTTATCGCGCGTATTGGGCTAGATCATACGGCGCTTTTGGGGAGTACGCTTGCTGCTATTGCGGGTGAGAAAGTCGGTATTGTGAAAAGTGGCGTTCCGGTGGTGTCGTGGCCGCAAGAGCCAGAAGCTATGACTGTGGTAGAGCAGGCGGCATATAGGCAAGGATCGGTGTTGCGCGTGCCCGATTTTTCACAGCTCCACGTGGGCGCAGTTGATGGGCACCGCGGTGGACCTGTGCGCCTTTTTGACTACAGATCTCTCTGCAACCTTGAGACGTTCTTATTGGGAAGCTATCAGCCCGCTAATGCAGCTCTTGCTATTGAGACTGCTTGGGTGTTGCGTAAGGGTGGTTGGGATATTCCCGATGCAGCTGTGCGAGCGGGCGTTGTTCAGGCTCGTTGGCCGGGGCGTTTTGAGGTGGTCGATGCGGGACAAGAGCGGGCTACTGTTGTTGTTGATGGGGGCCATAATCCTCAAGGAGCGCAGG
>JAEWYG010000074.1 GCA_023395755.1 Actinomycetes bacterium
AGCGAGGACTAAACCATGAGACCCCTCTACCACCGCGTGAAGATAGACTCCTCCGCACGTATTTCCCCCACTGCTGGCATCCTTGGCGACGTGACCGTCGGGCGTGAAGTAAGCATATTCGCTGGCGTACAAATTCGCGGCGACGATGCCCCCGTTGTCGTAGGTGACGAATCGAACTTACAAGAAAATGTCGTCGTTCATGTCGATCACGACGTACCTACCATAATCGGACGACATTGCACGGTAGGGCACGGTGCCATCTTGCACAGCTGTGAACTGGGCGACAATGTGCTCGTAGGCATGGGTGCCATTGTGATGAATCGCGTAAAAATTGGTGCAAACAGCGTCATTGGAGCGGGTGCGCTCATATCCGATGGTAAAGAGTTCCCCGAAAACAGCCTTATCGTTGGTATGCCGGCAAAGCTAAGACGCCAGTTAAGCGACGAAGAAGTGGCCCAGATGTGCACCAGTGCAGGTGATGAATATTTGCAAGTGGGTGCGGAAATGTTGGAACAGGGCGCACTTGCGCACCCCGATCCCGACATGGACATGATTTTGGGACGGTAGCTCACGGAAACCTTAGACCGCAAACGAGCTTACTTCCGTGATGCCTCTGATTCACGACGGGTCTGCTTCCATCACGAAGCAGACCCGTATATTACATCGTTACCACAGTACGTTACTTAGCGCGTGATGTTGTAGAACGCGGCCATGCCGGCGTACTGGGCTGCTCCGTCCAGCTCTTCCTCGATGCGCAGCAGCTGGTTGTACTTCGCCACACGGTCGCTGCGGCAGGGCGCACCCGTCTTGATCTGGCCCGTGTTCACGGCCACGGACAAATCGGCGATGGTGGTGTCCTCGGTCTCGCCGGAGCGATGGCTCATAACACAAGCATAGCCGGCCTGCTTGGCCATCTCGATGGCCTCGAGCGTCTCGGTCAGGCTGCCGATCTGGTTCACCTTGATGAGGATAGCATTCGCGCAACCCATCTCGATGCCGCGGGCCAGGCGCTTGGAGTTGGTGACGAACAAGTCGTCACCCACCAGCTGGACGCGGCTACCAATGCGCTCAGTCAGCGTCTTCCAGCCTTCCCAATCTTCTTCTGCCATACCATCTTCAATGGATATGATGGGGTACTTGTTAACCAAAGCTTCCCAGTAGTCCACCATCTCTGCACTGGTAAGCTCGCGACCCTCGCCAGTCAGGACATACTTCTGCTTGTCGGCATCGTAGAACTCGGTCGAAGCCGGGTCCATAGCAAACATAATGTCGGTGCCCGGACGATAGCCCGCTGCCTCACAAGCCTTCATGACATACTCGAGTGGCTCTTCGTTGGTCTTGAAATTCGGAGCGAACCCGCCCTCGTCGCCCACACCGCCACCGAGGCCTGCATCATGCAGCACCTTCTTCAGCGTATGGTAGATTTCAGCGCACCAGCGCAATGCCTCAGCAAACGTAGGTGCACCCACCGGCATAATCATGAACTCCTGGAAGTCCACGTTGTTGTCAGCATGCACGCCACCGTTCAGAATGTTCATCATAGGTGTAGGCAGCAGGTGCGCATTTGCGCCGCCTACGTACTTGTACAGCGGCAGTTCAGCCGATTCGGCGGCAGCTTTAGCGCAAGCAAGCGAAACACCCAGGATGGCATTGGCACCAAGTGCGCCTTTATTCTCCGTACCGTCTAGTTCTAACATGATGTCGTCAATGGTGCGCTGATCGTCGGCTTCCATACCCACCAACGCATCGGCGATCTCGTCGTTCACGTGGGCAACCGCATCAAGTGTGCCCTTACCCAAGTAGCGATCTTTATCGCAATCGCGTAATTCAACGGCCTCAAAAGCACCGGTCGATGCACCAGACGGCACCGCCGCACGGCCAAATGCCCCGTCCTCGAGCACGACCTCCACTTCCACGGTCGGATTGCCGCGCGAATCGAGAACTTCGCGGCCGAACACATCGATGATGACGCTCATGAATGCCTCCTTGTAGGATGTAAGTCGACGTCCCTGCCGAGCAACATGCAACAACAGGTTTTGCCTTATGGGAAATCATAGCACGTCATCGGGCATCGCTCACATCTTTGCCCATGTTTCCCACAACCCGGACGACAAGTGGTAAGAAGAAAAGCGCACCGATACTCCCCACTATATCCATCGATAGCATGCAAAGAACCGAGAGGTGCATGAACTCAGCCAAGATAACCAACAGCGGCAACGAGACCCGCGCAGCAAAGAGTTACGAAACGGTGCCACGCAGCCCCAACCAACAGCCCTACCCCTCCAAAGCATGTTCCGATCCGTCAGCAGACAATTCTTCACGTTCTCGTGCCAGATAATCCACAAGCTCCTGTTGTGAATGAACAGCAAGTTTGCGATAAATACTGCGCACATGCGTCTTCACGGTATCGGGCGAAACCGATAAGTCTTCACAGATAGCTCGACGCGTCTTACCTTCAGCCAACAGCAACATAACCTCACTTTCGCGCTGAGTAATCTCGCGCTCGGTGGCCACAAACTTCACCACTCCCGCCAAGTTCCCTGCGGCTAGACTGCTGTCACTAGGAAGAACGGTTCCCCAGCCGTATTTGAGGTTACTCCCGCTGGACAAGAGCAACGCAGTACCCAAAACAAAGCAAGCCACAAGACTCGCAAGCAGCGCAGCATCGGGCCCCGTACGGTCACCAAGAAACGCGAACGTCACGATGCCGCCAACAACAGCACCGCAGAACAACGCAGCACCCGGACAACTTGCAATCCACGTGGCTGGCAGTCCCATGTTTTTCATAAGACAAGCCCCCAGACTCCACAACACCAAATCAAGATAGCAAAATGCAACAGCCAACACTGTGCTACCTATAATCATTGTTTGTGGCATTAACGCGAACAGCACAAATCCTGCAGCCACAAAAGGAAATGCGACTTTATAGATTAGGCGATTAAAATCGAGACGTAAAAATACCAACGTCGCCAACAAAAGCCCCACAGCCAGAATCTGACCCACCGAGCGCAGCACTACATCATCGATATAGCGCAGTTCCATTAAGGCAGGTTCGATATCTGACTCAAAAAGCAGAAATGTGCCCATGAACAGCGCACCGGCCGCCACACCTTGCACGCACGACGTGACGACGAACTTCGTCGGAAACGGTAGCTCCACCTCGCGTCCATGCCCAAAATACCGCATCTTCGGAAAACCCTTCACCACACGTTGCAGCAACAGAGCGCCGACAGACGGCAGTACCAACGAGACAATAAACAGCGGCGCACTCGCTAACCCGGTCACCCCACCAACCACAGCAAGCGCAATGAACCCACAAGAAGCTACTGACGTTGAAAGTATGCCTTGGTACAGAGTCTGCTGCGTACCGATCCAGCCGAAAACGCGATCGATTTCAATCCTGAACAACGCGCATCCTACACCCATGACCGCACTCGACAGTAGATAGAGGGAGTCGCGCACCGCGGACGGTAAACTCAGATCGAGTGCCCACACCAGATGCAGCACCGATGCAAGCGTCATGAGCGACACGAGGGCCACCATCCACGACGGAGAAGCGGGAACCTTCCGCGTTTTTTTGAACCACACGGCAATGACGACGCTGGCAAGAGCCATGCAGGCAAGTGGTCCCATCCATACAGGCACTGCAATGCCCACCGAACTACTACCCAGCGATAGAGAGGGGCCCGAGCAGCCTGCAACCATCCAGATCATATAACACGCCATTACGAGCGCGATGCGCCAGCGGCATGCTGCAGCCTGCCTCAACCCTTCGCGTACACGCTGTCGATCGCCCGCTTCATTGAACAGGTGCCGAACGGTACTTTCCCTCATAAGACCCTCCCCTTATTCCCTGCCAGTAAGCATAACGTGTTATACCTCACCCCATAGGGTGAAAACAGCACTCAATGACAATTTCCCTGCAATGGGCGACGAAGCCATCGGCCCTCGAATGCTACGGTACCGTCATCGTCCGGTGCGGAGGACACCGGGCCCGCAGGAATTCCGAAGCACGAGAATTCTGTGGAATCCTAGGGAGAAAAGGGGAATGCCATGAGTACCGAAAGCAAACTGAACATGGACCGACGTAGCTTCCTGAAGGGAGCATTCGCTACCGGTGCCGTAGCCACCGCGGGGCTTGCCGGAGCAGGCTCTCTTGCAGGATGCGCTGCCGCACCAAAAGAGAACACCGGAGGCACCACAGGAGCAGAAAGCAAGAAGAACGGCACCTACTCATTCGAAATCGCACCCAATCCTGTTCCTGAAGGCGACATCAAGCAGACCGTCGATGCAGACATCGTAATTATTGGCGCTGGATTTTCGGGCTTATGCTGCGCTCTCTCCGCCGCTGAAAGCGGCGCAAATGTCGTACTTATTGAGCGCATGGACCACGTCATCGGACGCGGTGGCTCCATCTACGCCATGAACTCTAAGCTGACTAAGGAAAAAGGCTACGAGTGCTCTGTACAAGAAGTGGCTCAACGCTATAAGCGCATGATGGGCTACCATTCCTACCGCGTTGACGGCCGTAAATGGATGACGCACTTCAATCGCTCAGGCGAAGCCATGGACTGGCTTATTGATCGTATGACCACAGCCAGTACTGTGGGCGGCGACAACCTTACGCCCGTTATGGAGCACTGGTACGAAGATTCGGAAAACATCAACGGCGAGTTCCCTGGTACTCACGAATTTCTAGACGGCCCGAATGGTAAAGGCCCTGATGATAATCCACAGCAAGACGTTTGTGCAAATATGGCCCTGTACTGCGAGAAAGCTGGTGTAAGCATCCACTTCGAGACCGAGGCGCAGCAACTGGTAAAAGACGGCGATAAGGTTACCGGTGTAGTAGCTAAGGGTAAAGACGGCTACGTACGATTCAATGGCAAAAAGGGTGTCGTTATTGCTACCGGCGATTTTGGCCAGGACAAGGATATGCTGGAAAAATTCATTCCTTGGGCAGCCCACCAAACTGACTTCGGCGGTATCTGGAATGGCAGCGGTCATAAGATGGCCTACTGGGCCGGCGCTGCTGTGGACAAGAACGAAACCCCCGCACCTATGATCTTCTGTTTCCAGTGGCGTTCAATCACCCGCCAAGTACGTGCATTTGCCGGTCTCATGGTAAATTCCGATGGACGTCGCTACGATAACGAAGACAACGTAATCTCCCACGGTGGATTAGCCCTCATGCACGAAAAGGGACATCACGCATTTGCTATCTGGGACGACGATTACGCAAACGAACCACAATGGCAAAGCCATCGCTTCGTCGACGGTCCCAAAGTGTTCGACACGCCCGATGATGTGCGCGCCTATTGGCAGACAGTCATTGATGGTCCCGGCACCATCAACATGAACGGATCGGGCGACATCGAGGTAAAGATGATCAAGGCTGACACCGTCGAGGCGCTCGTGGAAAAACTTGGCCTTCCAAAAGAAACCACTCTCGAAACTATTAAGAACTACAACAACTACTGCGAAACAGGCGTGGATGAAGAATTCGGCAAAAGAAAGGAACTCCTGCTTCCTGTGAAAACAGGGCCGTTCTACGGCATTAAGTGTACCCCGTGGTTCCTCTCCACCACAGGAGGCATTCGCTGCGACGAACACCTACGTGTTATGAATGCCAACAACGAGATTATCGAAGGACTGTACTGCCTGGGATCAACAGTTGGCGACATGTATAACAACTGTTACTCCACACACTTCCCTGGTCACAATTTAGGCGGTACCTGTCTCACCTTTGGCTATGTGACCGGTCGCTATCTAGCTGGCGCAGAAAAGTAAGGGCAGGTAAAACCTCTGACTATCCGCATTATTTGATAGCTGCTCTCGAATCACACTTAACGCGACTCCTACACGGCCCGAATGCCTCCCTCCCTGCGTTCGGGCCTTTCGCGCAACCGATACCGCTAAAGCATGACAGAAAGTACGACGCACACGCCAAGACCCACCACAAGCGTGATCGTGCTCTTCACCGAGAAGTAACGTGACGCAAGGAAGGTTCGGTTAACATCAGGCGCGCCGTAACAACGAGCATCCATGGCGACAGACAAGATGTCAGCTCGCCGAAACAAACCAACAAACAGCGGTATAAGCACGGTCTGCCAAGCACGAAGACGCCGCCAAAGGCCTCCTTCGGAGAAAGCTGCGCCACGAGCCCACTGAGCATCATACACACGACCAAACTCCTCCGCCGTTACAGGAATAAACCGAAGCGCAAGAGAAAACACTGTCGCAATGTCGTCAACCGGAATACGCAAACAACGCAATGGCCTCAAAAAACCAGCTAAGGCATCAGTAAGTTGAGTTGAGGTTGTCGTATAAGTTACAAGAAGGCTGCTCAGCACTAGCAATAAAATACGTATTGCAAAAAAACATCCGCGCGCAAATCCAGACGGCACAAAGCCAAACGACCCCACAAGGGGAACCGGTGGCAAGGCGGCAAATACACCTGCCGAAACATTCCCCAATCCTCCAATAGGCGCAGCAACCTGAAACACATCAAACGAGAACCCGTTGAATATCACTGCAAACATCGCTATGACATACACCGGCACCAGCAAACCAAGAAGCCTGCGCACGGAAACACCTGAAGCCAGTGCAACAGCGACAAACAAAACAGCGCAAAAACCCAGCCCCCTCCAAGTGTCCACGAAAAACAGTGTCACCGAAAACGCAGCGAGGAGCACAATCTTCACGCGGGCATCGCAAGTATGGACAAACGAAGTACCAGGGATATAAGAACTAACGTTGATTCTCATGCAGGTTAGTATAGCGGAAAGCCTGCAGCTTGATACTGCAGGCTTATCCAAGAAGGTGACAGATACACCTATCATCACTTATTTTTAACTAGAACTACAGGTGCTTCTTCGCTTCCTCAATGCCATGTTTAACAGCGCTCGCGGCATCTTCAGCGACCTCTTTCACCGACTCTACAGCATGGTCGAGAGACTCCTTCACTGAATCAAGTACGTCTTCCTTCTTCACGTCTTTATCAGCATCTTGGATTACGCCTTCAACCTCACTCTTCGCGCTCTGCGCAACATCCTTAGCCTGGTTTTTCATATCATGCGCTGTAGCATTCGCTTGATCTTTTACGTCATGCACTGCGTCGACGACTTGGTTTTTTACTTGGTCCATATCTTCAGTCACCGCAATTCTCCCTTCAACACTAACCTAAGCCCTGCTATTTTCCTCTGCCTCGCCCTCAAGCATCGCCGTCTCTAGCTCAGCTTGCTCAAAATCAAAAGCCGTTGCTGCCGCTTCAACAGAAGCCTGTTCGTTGCCATCGCCGTCAACTGCCTCAACATACTGCTCTGCCTCGCGTTTCACGTCCTCTTCGATACGCCGAAGTTCCTCGGTAGCATCATGATCTTTCTGTTGCTCAGTTATGTCATCATCAAGCACCACGTCTGTCTCAGCGACATCAACTTCTTCACTTGCCATAGCAGGCTCCTTTCGTATGCGGGCCATCCACAAACTAACCCAGCCCTTCACTGTTGTTTCACATTGTAGAGTTACCAGGTAAAAACGTGATAACCGCACACTGACAAACGCTCAACAGTTGCTAGTCGCAAGATCGAGAAGAATGACTTGAGACGAGAAGTTCATGTCACCATAAGAACAGACTTTAACCTCAGCTACTTCGTTGTGTTACCGCGTTGGGCATCAAACAGATCCACCATGGTATCTTTAACATGCTCAAAAAGTACGGGTACTTCACGCAATACATCACCCGCGGCTTGTTGCGAATGCTTCGCAACCTCCTCAGGCAAGCTTTGAACATGTTTTCCCACCTCACCCAATGCATCTTGAGTATGAAGACCAAGCTCTTCTGCTATATCTTTGGTATGTTGTCCTACCTCTCCAACCATGTCCTTTACCTGGCCGCCCACATCATTAAATGCCTCAACCGTATGTTGTTGCACTTCATTAGTCATGTCTTTCACATGCGCTCCAACAGCGATTTTTTCAACGGATGTTTTAGGTGTTTTACTTACAGATTCCGCCATATCCGACCTCTTTTCCACTATAAAGCGACGCGCGACACGAGCCACATTTAATGACTACTTTTCAGGGTAGACCAGCCAACATGCAGACTGATTCACCGTAGAGAAACAGATTACCGACATCCCGGATACATCCAGCATGAGTACACCTGCCCTCCGCAGTATCTCGGCTTATAGCGGGTAGGGGGAAGCGATGAGTAGCGAGGCGGTATCGCATACAATGCTGCCTTACTCAAACACAAAACGAGGACCCGTAGGTCCCCGTTTCAAATTTTATTGCTTGTCGAAAAAAGCTATTCTGCCTTCTTCTCCTCGGCAGGAGCCACGGCCTCTTCAGGCTCAACGGCAGCTTCAACTGGAGCTTCAGCCTCGGCCACGATGGCCTCCTCGGTCGCCTTCAGGTCCTCGGCGGCCTCTTTGGCCTCCTCAGCCTTCTCGACCTTTTTGGGAGCAGCCTTCTTCGTCGCTTTCTTGGCGGCAGGCTTGGCCTCCTCCTTAGCCTTCACTGGCTCGGTCACCATTTCCATGATAACCATAGGAGCACGGTCACCCTTGCGGGGACCCAGCTTCATAATGCGGGTGTAGCCACCCGGACGATCCTGGAACATACCCTGCGCAACCTTCTCAAACACCTCGCGCACGAGCTCCTTGTCACCGCCCAATGCAGCAATAGCCAGACGGCGGGAATGAAGGTCACCCTTCTTCGCCCACGTAATAATCTTATCAACATCGGGGCGAATTTCCTTCGCGCGGGATTCGATCGTCTTAATGCGATCGTTCAACAGCAGCGCACTAACCAGGCTTCGCTTCATGGCCTTGGTATGGCTGGTGTCGGTGCCCAGCTTGCGCCCCTTCTTGTAGTGTCTCATGATCTCGTATCTCCTAAAGCTTCAAATTGAGGTCCATGGAAATGAGTTTATCCTTCACTTCCTCGATGGACTTCGCACCAAAGTTCCTAATGTTCAGCAAGTCGTTTTCGGAGAACTCGACGAGCTGGCGGACGGAATGGATGCCGGCACGCTTCAGACAGTTGTAAGAACGAACCGAAAGGTCCAAATCCTCAATCTGCTTGTCCAGTTCGGCATTTGATTCCTGACCCTCGGGCGCAAAGATAGACGGAATTTCACCGCACTCTTCTTCGTCAACCACCGTGGATAGGCCCAAAAACGCCCCCATGTACTGATTGATGATGTTGGCGGCACGACACACAGAATCCACCGGTGCCAAACTACCGTCGGTCTCAACTTCCAGCACGAGCTTGTCGTAGTCGGTGCGCTGACCCACGCGGGTATCGGTGACGTTCAGCGTACACCGGCGGACCGGCGAGAACAACGAGTCAACATGGATGACGCCAATGGGATCCTCCGTGCGCTTGTTACGCTCGGCAGACACGTAGCCGCGGCCCACCCCGATACGAATAGTCATGTCCAGCTGGCCGCCATCGGCAACCGTAGCAATAACATGTTCCGGGTTCACTAGTGTGAACTCCGTTGGGATGTCCAAGTCGGCACCCGTCACCGTACAGGGACCCTCGGCGGACACATGCGCCGTAGCCTCTTCGATATCCTCATTGAGCGCTGAGAAGACAAGCCCCTTCACGTTCAAGACAATATCAGTAATATCCTCGATGACGCCTTCAGCCGTTGCAAACTCGTGCTGCACGCCCTCAATCTGAATGGCGGTCGCCTTAGCGCCGTCAAGCGACGAGAGCAGCACACGACGCATGCAGTTGCCCAGCGTATAGCCGTAGCCACGCTCGAGCGGTTCCACTATGAAACGCGCGACAGTGTCGTTGACTTCTTCCGTTGTTACCGTAGGCCTCATGAACTCTGTCATGTTTTGTGAGCCTCCTTACTATGCCGCGATTATTTCGAGTAAAGTTCGACGATGAGCTGTTCGCGAATGTCCAAATCGATTTGATCGCGTTGCGGAAGCGCCAACACGCTACCCTGCAGTTTCTCGATGTCAACCTCGAGCCAAGCCGGCACCTGAACACGCTCGTTGGAAATAAGCGCGCTCTTGATAACCAGCAGATCCTTGGCCTTAGGAGCCACGGCAACCAGGTCGCCCGGACGCACGCGGAACGACGGGATATCAACACGACGACCATTCACGGTGATATGACCGTGACGCACCTGTTGACGAGCCTCAGCACGCGACTTTGCAAATCCAAGACGATACACAACGTTATCGAGGCGGCTTTCGAGGATGCGCAGCAAGTTCTCGCCCGTAACGCCCGTCTGACGGTTCGCCATGTCGTAGTAGTGGTGGAACTGCTTTTCCAACACACCATAGATACGCTTAGTCTTCTGTTTCTCACGCAACTGAAGACGATATTCACTTTCTTTTACGCGCTTTTTGCCGGCCTCGCCGGGCGCGTAGTTGCGGCGCTCGATTGCGCACTTGTCCGTGTAGCAGCGATCGCCCTTCAAAAAGAGCTTCACACCTTCACGACGGCACAAACGGCAGTCCGCTCCAGTATAACGAGCCATAATACTCCGATCCTTTCAGTTACACGCGACGACGCTTGCAGGGACGGCAACCGTTGTGCGGGATGGGTGTGCAATCCTGAATGCTGGAAACTTCCAGGCCAGCAGCCTGCAGCGAACGAATGGCCGTTTCGCGACCCGAACCCGGGCCCTTAACGAACACTGCCACTTTGCGTAGCCCATGCTCCATAGCCGTCTTAGCAGCGGCTTCGGCGGCCATCTGCGCGGCGAACGGCGTGGACTTACGAGAGCCCTTAAAACCAACCGTGCCGGCGGACTGCCAGGAGATCACATTACCCTGGGGATCGGTGATGCTCACAATAGTATTGTTAAACGTAGACTTGATATGCGCGGCGCCCACGGCAATGTTCTTACGCTCAGAACGCTTGATGCGCGTGCGCACGTTTTTCTTAGCTGCCACTTAAGCTACCTCACTTTTTCTTTCCGCCGATTTGCTTACGAGGACCCTTGCGGGTACGCGCATTCGTATGCGTACGCTGTCCGCGAACGGGCAGGCCGCGACGATGGCGCAAACCACGATAGCAACCGATCTCCATGAGGCGCTTGACATTCTGGGAAACCTCGCGGTGTAGGTCGCCCTCCACCTTGATGTTTTCCTGGATATAATCGCGAAGCTTCGACAGATCGTCCTCCGTGAGGTCCTTGACGCGGACGTCGGGATCGACGCCGGTTTCGGCGAGGATCTGCTTGGAGGTGGTCAGGCCGATGCCGTAAATGTAGGTCAAGCCGATTTCAACGCGCTTGTCGCGAGGAAGGTCGACACCAACAAGACGAGCCATAGATGTTTCTCCTCTTTCCTAGCCCTGACGCTGCTTATGGCGTGGGTTCTCGCAAATAACGAGCACTTTGCCATGGCGTCGGATAATCTTGCATTTGTCGCACATTTTCTTGACCGAAGGACGTACCTTCATAATTCAATTCCTTTCGGTTATGCACATACACTGTTCTATGTAGCACGCCCAGCCGCAGGCGATCGTTTTCCTAATTGCTTCTTACTTGCTGCTTTACCTCTTACTTTGAGTACACAAAACGCGCACACGCGATTCATGAGTTACGCAAATAATACCGCTACTTAAAGCGATAGGTAATGCGCCCTCGGTTCAGATCGTAAACCGACAACTCTACCGTCACCTTGTCGCCCGGCAGAATCTTGATGTAATGCATACGCATCTTGCCGGATATGTGGGCCAATATCTTGTGGCCATTCTCGAGCTCCACCCTAAACATAGCGTTTGGTAACGCCTCGAGGACGGTCCCCTCGAGCTCGATAACATCTTCTTTGGTCAAAAGTGCTCCTTCAAGCAATACGTCATTAAACAGCAATCGTAGATGATACCAAAATATTGCTAAAATAGATACAAGAAAATTAGAGCGCAAAAAACCAACAAACCAACGGGTTCGAAACTGCCTGCATATCAGGCGTGCGGTTTGAAGCCGCGCGGTTCGAGATGCAAAAGCTGAACCGCCAGGTATTCGCGTGAAGCGCAGCCGCCTTGTCGGCCTTTGACGTCTATGACGCCTTTCTGGCGCCTCCGTCTTCAATAGCCTCATATTCTAGGCTATTGAAGCGAAGGGTCAAGGGTAATTTTAGTCCGAGACGGAAAGATCTGTTGGTCGATCCTCAAGAAGCATTTTTAATTTGTTATATGACGCAATGGCAACAACAGAGTTTGCTAATGCTTTAAACACATTAAACGGAAGTAGAGCTGGCAGAATCAGCGCAGCAGTCTGCTCATACGACACGCCTGCATACGGTGGCATTACTACAAAATTTAGACAGACAGATACTGCCGTCGAGACAATCACGCCAGCAACGCACCCTAGAACCGCATGTAACAGACACGGCTTACGACGATACACCGTGCCCACAACCGTAATGAGAGATACGGTGGCCATAATATTCATGAATGCACCCAGCGGGTCAGTAAGAAGGTGAGGAAGCCACGACGCAACAGCGACAGCGACACCAATCCATGATCCATAGAGAATAGTAGCCAGTAGTGACACAATGCCCGACGGGTCATATTTTAGCCAACCAGCACTGGGCACCACAGGAAACTCCACAAAGCTGAGTATCATTGCCATGAAAATAAGCAGCACGATAGCGGCTGATTGTTTCGGCGAACGTTCCCGCCATCCATTCGGCAATTCGTCCATATACGCCTCCTCGACCCTGCTTTCATTATATATAACAAGAAATGAAAAGCGAGTCGGCACCATAAGAGAGCCGACTCGCTTTCGCAAAGAGGTCAGGATATAGCGCTACTATGCCGCCTTAGCAGCCGAAACAGCTGCCTGAACATATCCGGCTGTATCTACCAGTGTGGCACCCGACACCGCATCAGGGCCATTAACCTTCACAGCGCTTATCTTCTGCCCCGCCAAAAACGATTCAATGGCAACTATGGAATCGAGCCAAGACGTCGTAGCCTGAGCCTTTTCCTTCATGAGGGCGCTATATATTTGAGAATTAACCGACTTTGACATAAGTACCATACCTTCGGCATATCCTTGGGCAAACGCTGCATCAGAGTTAGGCACGGGAACGAGACCGTCGGTTGCGGCATTCATAAATTGAAATTCGTCGATACTAGAAGCAACCAACACGTCGCCCTGCACAAGAGTAACCGCTTCTGCAAATGCCTTGTCGCCATGAGCGGCGGCGGTAATGCGCCCCACCTTAAGATCCGACCCATCGCCGGTATACGTGCCGGTTGTAACAAGGTCTCCGCTTTCAGCGACTTGCGAGACTAATTTGAGATAATTTGGCGTGTCCACCAAAGTAGCTCCCGACACGGCATCAAGACTTGTCTTAGTTAGCTCTGAAGCTTTCTTACCCACGCAATAAGCCTCTATAGCATGCATTGAATCCAACCACGACATAGTGGACTGTGCTTTCTCCTTCATTGAAGCGGAGTACACCTCGTTGTTTGCCGCTTTCGAAATAAGCACTTTACCCGCTGCGTATCCGGATGCGAATCCTGCATCAGAGTTTGGCACACCAACAATACCTGCAGAATCTGCCGCCATGAACTGATAGTCATCGATACTAACAGCGAGGATAGTGCCGTCATCGGCAGTAGCTACGACAACACTCGTAAAACATTTATCACCGTGTGCAGCGCCATAGCCACGATGGAGCGTAACGGCTTTTGATGCCTGCGCCGCGTCAGATGCAGCAGACGAATTTCCTGCCTGAGCACCAGAACTATTGCCTGCACACGAACTAAGCACACCGGCACCAGCAACACCAAGCGCTACCACAATACTTCCTTTAAAAAAATCACGACGTGTGAATTGTAGTTCCATGATGACCTCCTAGCATATCTTGGGCAGTGACGTCACCATACGGGCTTTCACCCCTTACATCCATCGTCAAAACGAGGGAACTTTGCGTTTATCAGGAACTTTAGCTCTAAACGAAAAGGGGGAGAGTGCTCAAGAATCCTCAGAGAGCCCTTCGTCAAGAAGCTTGAACAGCTCTTCCCGCGAGGTTACACCCAGTTTGCGATAAATATTCTTACGATGACTCCGTACCGTCGATTCAGCCACCGTTAGCTCATCTGCCACAAAAACCGACGTATGACCGCGACCAAGCAGGAGTAATATTTCGGCTTCACGCGTAGTAAGACGATAGGCTTTCGAAAGCTCGGCACAACGACGAGCGTACCTTGCCTGCGCATCGTGCCCGCTCGACTCAACAGCATCGATTCCCTCCAGAACCACATGCCACAGTCGCGAGCTTGGTGTAATCATAAGCGTCACAGCCAACGTTACAAAGAGAACAAGAAGCACACGATACAGATAACCGCCCAGAACACCTGAGTTAACATCTGCGCCAGAAAGCAAACACGCCAAGCATCCTATAATAATCATGATACCGTCAGCTGGAAGAGCAAGAGAGCGCATATGCCCCGCCATGGAAACAAGCATTGCCAACATAACCAATGCATAAATCGTACAGAATATAAGTGAGCCCATCGTCATTACCGCATGCTGCCATGGAGGATCGACAAATGCTGTCGCAGCAAATACGGCAAAAACAACGAGCGGCAGGAAAAAGCGATAGGAAAAGTTGATGAGTGCCTGATCCGTCTTAAAACGCAGAAGAACAAACATAGCCACCACGGCGAGCGCCCCCGCCAACGACAACGGAGCAACCGCCCATGGAGAGGTTCGAGACAAACCATCACCGGCAACAAACAGCAACAGCGTAGCAAATGGTAGCACCACAAAGAAAAGGGCACGAGCGAGGGGCGTCTTAAAATCGGAAGTACCTTCCACTACTGAAACGTCTAAATGGCCGAATACGTCCCACCAATTTACACCCGCCTGTATGGCCTGTTCATTTTCTTGTTCAGTGCGACAAAATAGACGCGCGCATCCTGTTACGGATAGTAACGCCGCTGCCGTCAATAACACCTTTGCAAGCGAGGTATCCACCAACTGCAAAAATACGGCACCTCCAAAGAGACAACCGGCAGCCACCCATACCACCCGCAATGCACTTTTAAACTCCAACACGTGTAGTCTACTTACCCACACAAGGCTCATAATAGCAGCGCCAAAACCCACCATGAGTCCGCTGACTGTCTCAACAATCGATCCATCAAGCACGCCAAAACTCCAGAGATCGAGCAGGCTGTATCCCAACATATAGCAAATAAGCGCCAATATCATAATGGTACGACTCACGCGCGCATGCGCTGTTTTAAGTAAGCAGATGAACAAAAAAGTGAGGGCCGTAAACATGGCAGCTAGAGATAATGCACTAGCGAACGGCACCGAAGGTAGAAAAGACCAGGAGTTCATCGACGATGTTGTCATGCTGCGCCACTGGTCAAGCACCGGGAGGAACACGGGTGAACTCAGGAAAAATGCATAAAAAGCAACAGTGTCAAGGATGTCGAATCCTTGGATTATGCCCGGTCTTTCTGCTCGTGTCACCTATCCCCCTCACCGCCCACTTATTGCACTTTCACCGATAATACACCGCCGGCCCGATGATCGTCGAAGAAAAGTATACTGTTCTAGTAACGTATCCCAAGAAAAGAGTGAAGGAAGCGGCATGGTTTCTCGAGATTTCTTTCGGTTTAACACCACTAATACTATCAGCGTAGATACCGACAATGAAGCCGTACTCGACGAAGCTGTTGCCTGGTGCGACCATTGTGAACTGCTTCTTTCGCGCGTCGACCCCAAAAGCGAGTTGTTTCGGCTCAATCACGCCCAAGGTCTGCCTACCCAGAT
>JAEWYG010000118.1 GCA_023395755.1 Actinomycetes bacterium
CAAAAACACACCACCGGCCGCAACAAACACGAGAGCCGCCTCGGCTAAATACATGGCCCCGATAAGGCAAGCCGAACCAGTAAACACCAACAGCGCACTCAAAGAAACCAACATGCGTCGTGCACCACTGGGGAAGAAATAGGAACCAAACATACTCGCAATAAATGCGCCACCGAACGAAAGAGCCTGCGCTAAAAAGAACGTTAAGGTGACCTCAGCCGTCTGAAATTCAAGCGGCAAAAACGGAAAAATACCACCCCAAATAGACGTTGCGTTCACCGTTAAGAAACAGGCATATCCCCAACTTGATACATGCGTCCGCGCTGTCGTTTGCGTCATAACAGCTCTCACCCCCTTCGGCATCTACGAGAGCATGGTACCATACACAGCGTTCTCCCAAAGAAGGCACGAAATAGCTTTTCGCATTGTGGTGAGCATGCGAACTGGTGTTTTGCTCTTAAATCACATGACGGGTGTGATTCCTTCGCTCCTTATTTTCAGTAGGGTATAAAGCGGCGGGAGGAACAACCGAGTCAGAGGAGGGAACTATGACCGTACATGAATCGACGCTGTCACGCCGCACGTTTATCAAAGGGTCGCTTGCAGGTGTCGCGCTTGCGGGAGGTGCCGGAGCCGCACTTTATGGCTGCGCGCCAAAGGCCGAAGACGGCGCAAAAAAAGCTGGAAGCGAAGCAACGCCCGATCAAATTGCCTGGAGTCAGTGCAACGTAAACTGTGGCGGTAACTGCATTTTCCAGTGGCATTCTCGCGACGGAAAAATCGTTTATATGGAATCCGACAACACCGGCGACGTCGACTTGCAGGCACGCGCCTGCTTGCGCGGACGCTCAATGCGCCGCTGGATCAACAGTCCCGACCGCTTGTTGTATCCCATGAAGCGTGTGGGCAAACGAGGTGAAGGAAAGTTCGAGCAAATCTCTTGGGATGAAGCTATCGAAACCATCGCAAGCGAACTTAAACGCGTAATTGATACCTATGGCAACGAGGCAGTCTATGTAAACTACGCCACCGGTATGTATTCCACCACCGGTCGCAACCCCAGCAAACGACTACTGAGTCTTCTGGGCGGATTTGTTAACCAAGGCTACGATTACTCCACCCATATGATGTCAGCAGTCATGCCTTACATGTTTGGCAGCGACAAAGACAAGGGCAGTGTGTACAGCCCGTATGACAATGTGAACGCCTCGTCATTCTCGGAGGCAGAACGCGCATCCGATTTGGTTGTTATGTTTGGAAACAGCCCAGCCGAAACCCGTATGGGTGGCGCAAATGCCGTATGGGACTTCGCCAAAGTACGCGAGGCCGTCAAGGGACGCGGTGGCAAGATTGTCAACATTGATTACCGTCTGAACGAGTCTGCATCAGGCTATCCCGATGAGTGGCTACCCATCCGCACCGGCACTGATGCAGCACTTTGCTCCGCCATTGCGCATGAATGGATTGCCAATGGCCAAGTAAACAAAGAGTTCCTCGATAAGTATTGCGTAGGCTACGACGAAGACACCATGCCTGAGTCTGCCAAGGGACAAAACAAATCCTACAAGGATTACATCATGGGCACAGGCTACGACATGGTGGAAAAAACCCCTGAATGGGCTGCCCCCATCACGCAGATTTCAGCCGACAAGATTCGTGCTTTAGCTGCCGACATCGTCGCCGCCAAAGCACCATTCATCTGTCAAGGCTGGGGATCACAGCGCCATACGAACGGCGAGGACACCGCGCGTGCTATTAGTATGCTGCCCATCCTTATTGGACAACTAGGCCTACCGGGCACCAATACGGGCCAACGCGAAGCCGAACCTCCCACCTATCTTGTGGGTGCGTTGCCCTTCAAAAACCCCATCAAAACCTCCATCCCGGTTTACCAGTGGGTAAACGCCGTAGAGCACGGCAAGGATATGACTGCAACCAACGCCGGCATCATGGGAGCCGATAAGCTGGGAAGCGACATCAAATTTTTATGGAACTACGCTGGCAACTGCATCACCAACCAGCACGGCGACATCAACTATACGCATGAAGTACTGCAAGACGAAAGCAAGCTTGAATTCATCTTGGTGTGGGACACGGTTATGACCGACTCTGCCAAATACGCCGACATTCTACTACCTGATGCTATGCGTTCGGAGCAGCTGAACATGCAGACGCAGGGTTACTCTGAGTATTACACCGCTGTTGTGGTAGGCGGACCAGCACAGGATGCCCCGGGTGAGTGCCGCACCAGCTACGACGTATGCGCCGACATTGCCGATAAGTTTGGCAAAAAAGACGAATACACCGAAGGGCGCACGCAAGAAGAATGGATCAAATACCTGTACGAAAAGGGTGCTGAAGCCGACGGCAAGATGCCCAGCTGGGATGAGATCAAAGAGCAAGGTGTATACAAGCGCGCACTCGAACCAGCTATCGGTCTGAAGGACTTCCGCGACGACCCGGCGAAAAACCCACTGGGAACACCCTCCGGCAAGATTGAAATCTACTCCGAGCAATTGGCAACCATTGCTTCTACCTGGGAGCTCAAAGAAGATGAGGTTATCAACCCCATCCCCGTGTTCATGCCCGGCTTCCAAGGATACGGCTCAGTGACCGAGGAATACCCGCTGTACTGCTCGGGATTCCATCACAAAAGCCGCACCCACTCTTCGTTTGGGTTCATTCCCGAGCTTGAGCAGGTGGCGCGTCAACAACTGTGGATTAACCCACTTGACGCTGGCCCGCGCGGCATCACCGACGGAAGCATGACTTCGGTAAAGAGTCCCGCAGGCGAAATCCGCATCGAAGCTAAGGTAACTCCACGTATCATACCCGGTACCATCGGCATTCCGCAGGGTGCTTGGCACAAAGCCAACATGAACGGCGACCGCGTAGACGAGGGTGCCTGCGTCAACACGCTCACCACCTATCGCCCCACACCGCTTGCCAAGGGCAACGGCCCAGCACATTCCATCATCGCTCAAGTTTCCAAGGCATAAAGGGGGGAATACGACATGACTCAATATGGATTCTTTTTCGATAGCACGCGCTGTACAGGTTGCCGCACCTGCGAAATGGCGTGCAAGGATTACAAAGATTTACCTACCGAGATTGCATATCGTCGCGTGTACGATTACGAAGGCGGTTCTTGGACCGATGCGGGTAACGGCACCTACACCTCTGACACGTTTGCTTACCACGTATCGCTGGGCTGTCAGCACTGCGCGATGCCAGCTTGCATGGCCAAATGTCCACAAGGTGCCATCGCGAAGGATACGGAAACCGGCCTCGTAAACATTAACAAAGAAAAATGCACGGGCGTGGGTGTATGTGTCGAGGCTTGCCCCTACAATGTACCCATTGTCAACAAGGAACTAGGCCGCGGTGTCAAGTGCGATGGCTGCGTAGAGCGCCTGGCCGAAGGCTTAAGCCCCATCTGTGTAGAAGCCTGCCCACTGCGCGCGCTCGAGTTCGGAGATATTGAAGAACTTCGCACGAAGCATAAAGGCACGGTAGCCGGCATCGCCCCCATGCCTTCGCCCGACAAGACAACACCCTCTATTGCCATCCTGCCCTGTCCGGCAGCTAAAGAGCCTGGCGACACTACGGGTGCTATTGCCAATGGGAAAGAAGTAACGCTGTCATAGAAGCACAGGAGCTGTGTGCGGAGACCATGTGAAGTCCCTACACACAGAAGTCTCTTCTTTCGCAGCCCTCCCTCTGTCGGCGCATCGCTAACGCGCGGTGCGCCGACATCCATTTACACCCCAGCTAACATTTATACTCACACCACAATAGCCACAGTAAACCTCTCTCCCGCTATAATGGAAACCACACGGAAACACTAATACGCAAGCGAAACGGAGCAGACACAAAGCATGTCACGTGGTTTTTTCTTCGACAACACGCGCTGCACCGGATGCAGAACCTGCGTCCTTGCTTGCAAGGATTACCATGAGCACGGCTCCGATCTGGCGTTTCGCATGGTAATAGACTACGAAGGCGGCAGCTGGACGCGCAGTAGAGACGGAGAGCTTTCCCAAAACGCCTACGCCTACCATATTTCGCTGGCATGCAACCACTGCAACGATCCAGCATGCGTACAGGTATGCCCCACCAACGCCATGCACAAAGACGAACTTGGTCTGGTGTGGCCCGATACAAAAAAATGCATCGGATGTGGATACTGCACCATCGCCTGCCCCTATCATGCCCCCCATATCGATCAGGAGCTTAAGCGCTCAAGTAAATGCGACGGTTGTCGATCTCGTATTGCTGAAGGCCTTACTCCCCTTTGCGTGGAAGCCTGCCCTTTACGTGCGCTCGAGTTCGGCGAATCGACAACTTTAGAGAAAGATCATCCAGAAACAGTACGCTCCGTGATGCCTCTTCCCGACGAAAATGCCACCTCGCCAAACCTATTCATTCTTGCATCTCCCGCTGCGCAACAGGCAACCACCCATAAGGGTCACATTGCAAACCCTGAGGAAACGGGGCTTGCATGAGCAGCGGCTTCGACGATTTTTCTTTAGCGCTCTTTACGACACTAGCACCCGCAGGCACCGTTGCTGTTATCGTGCTTGCACTAACGCGCGTCTTTGCAAAAAGCCCCGAAACGGCCGTTTCTCTTGACCGCATGATAGCACTGCCCTTTTCGGTTTGCCTTGTAGGATTCATCGCCTCAGCCACCCACTTGGGAACACCAGCAAACGCCCTACATGTTTTTGCGGGCATCGGAAGATCACCTCTTTCCAACGAGGTTTTTTCAGCGGTGATTTTTTTGTTCTTGGTTGGCTCTTATTGGATGATGGCCTTCAAGCGTAACTTCCCCAACGCGCTGGCGCGCGCTTGGCTTGTCTGTTCTTGTGTAGCAGGAATTGCTTTTCTCGTATGCACCTCTACTGCTTACGCAGTACATACCGTGCCAACATGGGATACTTGGTATACCCCAGCAAACCTCCTTTTAGGCGGTCTGATGGCAGGGCTGTTGCTCGGCTTACTTTTTCTTGGCTTCACCGCCAGCTCATCTCGGATATCAAAAATTGTTCTAGTGGCTAGCTCAGGAACCGCTTTCGCCGCTCGCTGCATTTTGCTGCTCGGCCATTTTGAGAACATCTCCACTCTCGCCAACAATGAAACGGTTGCAACCTCACTCGTTCCTCATTATCCAGCTGTCATCATGATACACATCGTTTTGGGTGCCGTGGCCATTTTCTGCGCCGCATGCTCACTCGGGAAGACGAGAAACACTCTTACCACGCATACGCTTCAGGCACTAGCGGTCATACTTTCACTCGCTGCTGTATGCCTTTCACGCGTTGTGTTCTACCAACTTCACCTTACTCTCGGGTTTTAGTATTTCATTCGGTGGTGGTTACACAAAGAAAAAAGCCCGCCAATAGCTACAGCGGGCACTCATAATAGTAGAAAAGCTGGTGACAGCGACAGTCGTCACCAGAGAAGCACGCTCACTAGTGACCGCCACCAGCCATCATCTTGGCAGCATGTGGCAGCACGCCTACAATGCCTTCCCAATTTTCACGTGCAGCCTTTTCGCTACCGGGAAGATTGATTACCAGATGTCGCCCACGCTGCATACAGAGAGCACGCGACAACATAGCATAGGACGTGATAGCCATTGAGTGAGCGCGCATTGCCTCGGCAATGCCAGGTACATTGCGATCGCACGCATCCATCGTAGCTTCAGGTGTCACATCGCGCAGCGAGAGTCCGCTGCCCCCGCACGTCAAAACGACATCAACATCCTGCTCGTCACAAGCCCGTACAATGGCCGATGCAATAAAAGGCCTCTCATCAGTCACCACTACATGACTTTTGCATTCCCAACCATTTTCGGTAATGAGCGCCTCAAGCGCAGCTCCCGCCGTGTCTTCCTTGATACTGCGGGTGTCGGAGCAGGTGATAATAGCAAACGTGATAACACGGGGTTCCTCGGAATGCGACATGAATCCTCCTACAGACTTACTTCTTCGGACACATCCAGCAAAATACACTCAATCATCGATCCAGCCGTGCGCGATTCTAGGCCTTCGGGCATAATGGCCATGCAATTGCTGCGCTGGATAACACCAAACAAACCAGAACTCTGATTCTTCGCAGGTGCCACCACGTAATCGCCTTCATCGTTTCGATACAAAGTTGAGCGGAGAAAGATGCGACGTGGATCTTTCTTTTTGTAGTCGCGCGATAGTTTTGCCGTAACAATCGGACGCTCAAAATGCGTATATCCCTGCATTTTGCGCAATGCAGGGCGAATGATAAGCTCGAAACCTACGTAGGCAGCAGCCGGGTTACCAGGCAGACCAAACACAGGCGTGCCATTCACTACACCAAACGTCTGGGCCTTACCAGGACGAATGTTTACCGTGGTCATAAGCAGCTCACCCAAACTTTCCACGACCGGCTTAATGAAGTCGAAGTCGCCTTTGGAGGCACCACCGCTCGTCACCACGAAGTCGTATTCGTTCGCAGCAGCCTGCACCGCAGCAGTCAATGCTTCTTGCGTATCCTCCACAATGGGAAGGATTGTGGGCACTGCACCTGCAGACTGTGCACAAGCCGCTAGCGCATAGCTATTCGAATTGCGAATTTTGCCGAGCGAAGGAACTTCAGTGGGGTCTACCAGCTCAGAGCCAATAGAAATAATGGCAACCCGAGGCCCCCGATGTGTCGGTACCTCAACTATGCCACAACCTGCCAGAAAACCAACACCGGCCGACCCAATAACCTCGCCCTTTCCCACAACAATTTCGCCTGCCTTGGCCTCTTCGCCCGCCTCACGCACGTTGTTGCGAGCTTTTGTAGGAGCCGTGAAGGCTACGCGGCTGCCCAGTTTACCGTCGCCTCGTACTACATCCACAATTTCATACTTCACCACCGCATCAACTGCATCGGGCAAGGGCGCGCCGGTCATAATACGCACACATTGACCAACTTCAACAGGACCTTCATACATATCACCCGCTGCTACTTCCGCAATAACATCCATCTCGACCGGAGTTTCAGGACTCGCCGTTTCAAGCTCGTCATAATGAACGGCAAATCCATCCATAGCAGAATGAGCGAATGGTGAGATATCAATGTCGCTTTTCAGATCAGCAGCAGCCACGCGTCCCACAGCATCTAAAACTGGCACCAGCTCTATCGACAACGGCTCAACGCGGGACAAAACCAATTCCCGAGCTTCTTCCAGCGAGATCATTTCCTGCATGGGATTCCCCTTCCCTCAAAGAGCGCGTTTTCGCAACGGCTCTAACCCGCCCGCTTTTGTGGCGCACCGGGCAAACTGTTTCAATCGAACCGGGCAAACCGCTCCTTATTATAGCGCTAGAAGTATAGTTCGGCGCAGTAAGTTCATCCACGATCAAGAACCGAATCTTTACTTAAACCTTTGTGGCAACTTTCTATATAAGTCCTCGTACCAGCCCTTTGCCCAATTAGTCCATTCTGCCGATGGCATCCGTAACGGCGATTTGAGACAATAGTTCTCAACAAGCAATAACTATCACATCCGGAAGCCAAACGAGATAAGCGAGGACTAAACCATGAGAC
>JAEWYG010000179.1 GCA_023395755.1 Actinomycetes bacterium
CGCAGGCAGCGGAAGTCCTTACGGGGGTGGAAGGGGTTACGTCGATTTTGAAGATCTGTTCGGCGGCGGTTTTGGTATGGGCGACATTTTTAGCTCATTTTTCGGTGGGCAAGGTGGTGCACGTCAGCAGCAGCGTCGCGAAGGTCGCGATATGGGTGTGGGATTGCGTTTGACGCTTGAGGAAGTGGCTGCGGGTGCAAAGAAAGAGATAGTTTACGATCGTTTGGCTCCGTGTCCCGACTGTGACGGATCGGGTCTTGGTCCGGATGGTCATGAGGTTACCTGTCCTGATTGCAACGGGCAAGGGCGCGTTGTTACAGTTCAGCATACCTTCTTAGGTGATATGCAGTCTGCCACTACGTGCAGAACCTGCGCCGGGACAGGACGCTCCATCGAGAATCCTTGTCCTGAGTGCGAAGGTCAGGGTCGCGTTCCCGATCGTCAACGAGTCACGGTGGAAGTTCCGGTAGGTATTCGGGATTCACAACAGTTACGTCTGTCTGGATTTGGCGAAGCGGGTCTTCAGGGGGCGGCGGCTGGCGATCTTATTGTTACTTGTCGCATTCAGCCTCACGAGTTCTTCGAGCGTGATGGTGATAACCTACATGCCCGCGCGAATGTGTCTATCGTGCAGGCCACGCTCGGTGCTGATATCGAAATTGATGGCATCTTTGAAGACGAAAAGGTAGAGGTACGTATTCCTGAAGGCTGTCAAAATGAGCAGGTAGTGCGCGTACGTGGCTTTGGTATGCCTAAGTTCCGCAGCGAGACACGCGGTGATATGTACGTGCATGTGAACGTGGTGGTGCCTAAGAAGGTAACGAAGAAGCAACGTGAGCTTCTTGAGCAACTGGCTGAAGATATGGGTGAGGATGTTACCGACGCTCGGACGCCCCTTCAGAAACTTCGCGACGCTTTCAATTAACATGTCTCTGCCGCACTTCTATCTCGAGAATCAAGTGGTCGCCCTTGAAGAGGCGACGGTATTTCCGTTAAGGCTAACCCCGGACGATGCGAAGCATGCCCGCGTATTGCGATTAAAGCCTGGCGAACATGTGGCGGTTGTAGATGCTGCTCGAGACTACTTCGAATGCGAGATTGTGTCGACAGATGATGAAGTGCCTTTTGTGCGTATTGCGCAGCATCTTGTCGCACCCGCCCTGAGTGCGACGGTGTTGTTGGTGCAGGGCCTCGCCAAAGGCGACAAAATGGAGACCGTTATCCGTCATGCTACTGAGCTGGGTGTTGCTGGGTTTTTGCCGCTTGTGTGTGATCGCTCTATTGTAAAGCTCGACGCCAAGAAGGCGGCGGCAAAAACGGAGCGCTGGCAAGCAATAGCCAAGAGTGCTGCCATGCAGTCGGGGCAATGTGAAGTCCCTGAGGTATGTGCTCCCATGATGGTTGAGGAAGTGTGTGCTGCGCTGTCGCATGCGACGGCTATCTTGGTGTGTTGGGAGGAGGCGCCGCAGACAGCACGGCTTTCGACGGCTATTTGGACTGGCATCGAGCGGTGTCAGGTGTCTCCGCATGAGGCGCGCATCGCTGTGGTGGTGGGTCCCGAAGGAGGTCTGACTGAGCGCGAGGTTGACGCCTTCCTAGAATGCAACGAGCGTGCCTCCTTGGTATCGCTTGGTCCTTCCATACTGCGCACCGAGACGGCCGGCATCGTGGCGAGTGCGCTTGCGCTCTACGAGCTGGGTGGTTTAGGCAACGTCTCGCGCGGCAGCTTCGAGGATGTCGGATGATGAGGTTCTGTGTCGTCAATCTGGGCTGCAAGGTAAACCGTGTGGAATCGGATGCTATCGCCGCAGCATTGCTTGCGGCGGGATACAGCGAGGCTGAGCCAGCTGAAGCCGATCTTATCGTGGTGAACACCTGCACGGTAACTGGGGAGGCTGAGAAAAAGACACGCAAGGCGGTACACCGCGCACTGCGTGCGAATGAGCATGCGCGCGTGGTGGTAACGGGATGTGCTGTCTCCCTTGATGCTGCCGGGTTTAAAGCTATGGATGCGCGTGTTGAAACGGCGACAAAAGGCGCACTCCTTGAATCGCTTGCCGCACGCGTGGGTGACGATCAACGGGTATTGCGCATAGGGGGTGCTTTTCCTACGCGCGTGGGTATTAAAGTTCAGGATGGGTGCAACAATGCTTGCACCTACTGCATCGTGCATGTTGCCCGTGGTCGTGCGTGGAGCCGCACCGCTTCAGAGGTGGTGGAGGAGGCGGTAACTTACGCTCGGGCGGGTGTCGGCGAAATTGTGCTTTCGGGTATCAATTTGGGTTCCTATCGTAGTGAGGGTTTAACATTGGCGGGACTCTTGGAGCGCTTGTTGGCTGCTACGGTTGATCAAACCCTACCGAATACAGCTTGTGTACGTTTTCGTATATCAAGCATTGAGCCTATGGATGTTGATGATGAGCTGATTGCTCTACTTGCTCATTCGGGGGGACGCGTTTGTCGTCACTTACACCTTCCCCTACAATCTGGCAGTTCGCGAGTGCTGTATGACATGGCGCGCCCTTACGATGCACGAGAGTACCGCGTGCTGGTAGATCGGTTGCGCACAGCGGTGCCAGAATTATCGCTCTCCACTGATATTATTGTAGGATTTCCCGGTGAGAGTGAGGAAGATTTCGCATCAACTCTTGAGATGGCTGAGTATTGTTCTTTTTCAAAAATTCACGTGTTCCCCTACTCTCAGCGCGAGGGAACTCCGGCAGCCGACAGAGTTGATCAAGTTTCCTCGGATATTAAGGCTAATCGTGCTCGTTGTTTGCGCAATCTGTCTTCACGGCTGCGGTCTAAAGAGCGTAATCGTCGTCGCGGAACATCTGAGTTAGTATTGGTAGAGACAGCTGGTAAAGCTACGACGGAAAGCTACTTTGAGGTTGAGGCACCTGCTAATTCTACTCCTGGTACGCTTGTACCTTTGATACTGCCATAGCCTAGAGCAACCTTGTTCATCCACACTTCGATAACAACACTGTGTGTCAGCCTACCCCGTGATACAATGACCTCATGACAGATCAGACGCAAATTACCCTGACTGCTCCGGCAAGTGTAAATATGGCGCTTGTTGTGGGGCGGGCTGATGAACTCCTTCATATTGTGCAAGATGCTTTTCGGGCACGCATCACTGTGCGCGGCGATACCATTGTACTGGAAGGTGATCCCCTTGAAGTGCAGTCGCTTACTGCACTTTTTTCCGATTTTATCAAGATGGTTGAGGATGGTGAAGCCCCCACGCTCGACTACGTACGTCGTGCTCTTGATCTTATGCGTACAGCAGAGTTTTCGCCACGTGCTCTGCGCGAAGATATTCTGCTGACGTATCGGGGGCGGGCGATCCGCCCAAAAACTTCAGGTCAAAAACGTTATGTTGATGCTGTTCGTGAGCATACTATCACCTTTGGTATTGGTCCTGCTGGCACTGGAAAAACGTATCTTGCGATGGCGATGGCGGTGGCGGCGCTTAAACGCAAAGAGGTAGGACGTATTATCCTTACTCGTCCTATTG
>JAEWYG010000018.1 GCA_023395755.1 Actinomycetes bacterium
TCGTTATTCCTATTGTATCCGCAGGTGGCTTGCTCGCACAGGGAAACTTCCAGTTCTTCGCAGATTGACCGCAAGGGTTATTCATGTCCATCGCAAAAGCGAAGATATTTTATCGTGCATCCTTACGTCTCTCTATCAGACTTTGTAACTCTTGCTTAGAATGCACGCCTGTCTTTGTATACACATTACGAATATGACTTTTCGCAGTGTTGAACGAGATACCAAGCTCATTTGCTATGAAATCGATAGTGCGACCTTTCCCCAGCAAAAACAACACATCGCGCTCACGCGAAGACAGACCCGATTTCTCAGCTAGAGTGTTACAGCTTTTTGTCCAAACTCCCTCACGCGGAAAGTTATCGTCAAAGTCAGAAGCACCCAAAGAGCCTTTTAAAGCCATGCCGTTGGGGGGAAAATCACTCGTTACGCGATTCGTTTGAGCGTCGCGCGTCTTTTTAAGGGCAAGGCCAATTGTGCGTTCATTAAGAATAACCATCGACACCACCAGAAGCACAAAAACCATGCCCATAGAGAGCGCCACCATGTTACTAGGGTTTTCAACTAACGCTGGTGCCAAAGACGACCCCGCAAACCAACCAATGGTAGTTCCGACCGCCGAAGCACCGCGACCCCAACCAAACACGCAAACATACGACAAGTCGGTACGGTTGGCTACATTAGCGAGCAGGCACCACACCATAAGAATGAACAAGTTGTACGCAATACTAACCAACTCTCCCTGTATCGCGCCTAAGCCACCAAGCAAAGGAACCACTAAATTACCCAAACACGTGAGAATAATAATCGGATAATACAATTGGCTCACATCAAATTCGCGCACAAGTAAACCAACGAGCACGAATAGAAGTACGGATGCGCATCCTGTGGCGAACACAATAATGACACCTTGGTCCGTCGCAACCGAAAGGGGTTGCTGCAAAGCCATAAATCCTCTAATTACGCCCGCAATAACAGAGAACACCGACACGGATACTACAAGACGAATAAAATAACCATGGGGTAATTCGCGCATGGGCACTACATCACTGACCAATTCACCAGAAGCAGTTGCCGCAGCCATGGTAAATGCAACAGCTAAAAGAGGCAGGCTCGCTGTCATCAATAATCCGACAGGCTGAGGTAGCCCGATGCAGACAAAGTACAACATCCCCGCAAAAATAAACGACCCAGCGGTATACATGAACGCCTGGCGTGCACCTACTGTGCTATATACCGATCCCAAACGCAAGGCGACAAACCCCGTACCAACACCAGTAAGTGCACAACTCATCACATATAACGCACCCCGCGATCCAACAATGGCCGACCAGGCCACCAGCAGAGTGGCAAGCGTAGCTATCCCCGCCATCGCGATTACCATCAGACGCGACTCGACAATACGCACTGCCGCCTTATGAAATACCCCCGCCGCAATAAGCACAACACCCAACGCGGTTGTGGAAGCCAAATACATTACCAACATGGCATCGCTTCCCACAGAAACACTCGACCAACCAAAAAGTACGTCGCTGTTATAGCAGAGAAATATCCAGGCATAGTAAGCTCCAAAACCAAGAAATTTCATGCTAGGCCATTGTTCATCCAGGTCTTCGAGCAGTTGTGCGACCGACAGACGAGCGTATCCGTCTCCTTCTGCACCAACTTTTTCCCTACGCATCCAATCTCCCCCTCTTTAGCACAGCCCCGCAGCGTTCCTTAATCTTCCGTGCAAGCAGCGATTCATTCTAACCGTTAGCCTATTCGCTCTCCACTATTTCAGTTACCTCTTTATTTGCATCTTTATTTTTCGACAGAAACGGAAACGTGATAGCGTGCATCGGGCAAGCATCGGCACACGCCCGACACTTTGTGCACTCACTTAGCGGTGCGGAGGTCGAGGGATGCTGTAAATCGATGCCCTCCAAGCATACATCAGCACATCGATGGCAAGGTTCATCCTTGGAAGAACACAGACATACGGCCTTGTTGCTCTCGGGTCGGAATGTCTTATTCAATCGCGCCACCAATGATAAAAATGCACCGAGTGGGCAAAAACGGCTACACCACTTTCGCAGCACCACCAACTCCAGTATCAAAATAACCGGAAACATCAACAACGATAGAACAACTTCATTGAATTGAAATAAACGCCAAAATGCGACGAGCGTAGCAAAGGTAAGCCCCACCGGGCATATTAGACAAAATACCGGAAATCCGAAGACGGCGGCCGAAAGAACAGTGCCACCCAATATCCAGTTACGGGAATCAGCGATGCCACCGCGCTCACTGTTTGGCATATCAGGCCTTGCCATCACCCCAGCAACCGACTTCACGCTCGCTCGAGAGATGCGTCGCGTTCGCTTTTTCTTCGGCGGCTTAAGTCCAAAAATACGCCTCATCAATGGTATCGGACAGAACCAAGCACAAAAGGCACGGCCAAACAAAACAACCAATACCAATCCAAGAAAGAGCGCTATGAGCAAGGGGGGTACGATTGTCTTACTGGCAAGAATCGTTTCAATCGCGCCCAAAGGACAGATTGCGGCAATGTCATAAATACCCCACGACGAAGGCGTACCGGTCCCCACATGGAAGGCAAGACCAACACATACTAAGGCAACCACAGCCAAAGCAGATAGGGTACGCAGCAGTTTCGAGTTTCGCTTCATTTCCCGCTCATCTCGCTCTCATCTTCCACGGTAGTCTTACCCAGTTGCGCGTAGGAGCTAGGACTAACCACCACAATGCCGCGTCGGGTGCCGCCTGCAAAACTGCGATACACCAATGCTGGACAAATGTTTTCACACACACCACACCCGTTGCACCGGGACGCATCCACAACGGGATGGCTCGCAGCATCAAGCGAAATGGCTTCATAAGGACATGACTTTTGACACTCCACGCAGCCTTGGTAATAGGCGATACAGCGATCTTTTTGCACCACCGCAACACCCATCTTGTCGACCTCTGCATCAAAAGACCCGATCGCACCTGTAACGCACACGCGAAAACAGTCACCGCAAAAGTCGCAACTGCCTTGATGGAAGTTCAGCATAGGCGTACGTGCACGTAAAAAGCCTTCCCCTACTTCAGTTACCCCAATAACGCCAGCATGGCACACGCTACGACACCGATCGCACTTTACGCATGATGCCAGCAGACGAATCTCGTCCTGCGCTCCAGGCGGCCGCACTAGGTTGGTATCAACCGCATCGTCAGCAGCCTTTACCGCACCACCAAACCCAACGAACGCCAAGGCTGTTCCGCAAAATCCTACGAACGCACGACGCGAATACTCGGTCATGACTTCCCCCGTCTTATGCGTTATGCCACTTGGGCAATATAGCTAATCATCTGGTCTTCAAGTTTAAGAAAGCCCTGGGTAATATCAGCAATACCGCGATAAAAATCGGTATTCGCATGCGCGCGTACATCGGAGCACAACTGCGGCACCCAATTTTTTAGATGCTCATCGTAAAACGCTCTCTGCTTGGCACATGATTCAGCAAAACTCAGGTCATCTCCCGTCTCAATTGCCATCTGAGCTCGCTCAATCAGCTTCGCCATAAACTGAAATTCAAACGACAAGTGATCTTCTGGAGTAGTATTTTCAGCTGGTAAATCAAGCCCTTCGCTACGATAATGTACCAACACGGCATCACGCGCATCTTGCATCAGCAGATGATCAACGCTCGTGTATACCGACTCATACGGAGGCGCTATGATCTGCTCATACGTACCTGCACACAAAAACACATGTGCATAATCGACGGCAAGTTCTTGTCGCGTTCCAGAATCGCGATGCCGCAAGTATTCCTTTACTGCCGCATATCCATCACCTACATATTCGGCATCGAGCGGAAAATCTTGCGTTGCTAGGGTTTCTATCTGCTTATCAGTTAGCTCTAGTTTATAAATGCTTGCTAAAAATTCATAAAAACCTTTACGAGCAGTATTTATTACTGTTAGTTCTTCGCTATCTTTTTGCTCCATCTTGGTCTCCTAGCCTCCCTGTTATTTCGTTTACACCTAAAAAATTTTTAGTTGATATGCCTAATTTGCACCATCGAATTCCCTCGTCGACCGATCAAGTCATACGTATAAATGGGAGGGGCGTATGACTTGATCGAGCGACTAGGATAGACATCACTTTCGCTCAGTATCTAGAAAACTTTCATACTGGTGCAGACACGACAGAAAGCCGCAGCTATGCCCCTCCCGACAACAGAGTTGAAGTTCTATTGTCGGGAAAGCGACATAAGTGAACGGAATCTATTTACAGCACAATTCCGAAGTAGTTGGCAACAGATGTCCCAACCATCCACATAACCGCGCGGAAAGCGGTTGAGCCAATGATGCCACCAGCAAAGGCAACACCTGCCAACGCCAGCGCTGACTCAGATTTGCTACGACCCATCCATCCGCACACAATTGGAGCCACTCCACCACACACAAGAGCAACCCAAAAAACGGATGCAGAATTACCCATTGCGGCACCAGAAATAAAGCCGAAAGCCAAACCAAAAACAAGCGCCAGAATGCCACCAACGGCTGTCTGCAAACCAGCAAGCTTAAGACATTCCGTACTTTCCTTTTTAAGGGCAGCTATCAGCAGATACAAGCTCAATCCACTTGCAGCCCCAAAGCCGAGATAGCCCAAGGGGAGCGCAATAGTATTCCACGTAGCGCGCGCTTCCATTAGGTAGGAATACCCACTTGAAAAACTGAAAACAATGCCAAGAAGAGCAGCAACCAACGCAACCGCTTTACGCACGCCAGCGCTCGCACCACGTTTCAGCAATACCAGATAGACAACTACGCAAGCTATAAATAGCCCAATCAGGAGCGCCTCCAGAAAGATACCAGGCGTAGGGTGTCCCAAAAC
>JAEWYG010000061.1 GCA_023395755.1 Actinomycetes bacterium
CACTGGGCCTGGATCCGAAAGATAGAATTCAAAGAAGTGGCTGATGAAGAGTGCTTTGCTTACTACATATCCGAGGTAAAACACTTTGAAGGCCAGAAAAAAGAGATCGAGAAATTCATCCGCAACCATGCCAAAAAAGACAGGTGGGTAGGCCGTGTTGAAGCCCTGCGTTGCCTAAAAGGAGTAGAGACGATGACTGCATTTGCCATCACGGTCGAAGTAGGTGTTTTCTCTCGATTTAGCACAGGAACAGCCTTTTCCTCGTGGCTTGGACTGGTTCCTTCTGAATATTCAAGCGGAGAGCGCCTATCAAAAGGCGGCATAACCAAAACGAGTAACTCTCACATTAGAAAACTTCTCATAGAATCGTCTTGGCACTATGCAAATGCAACCCCTAAGCGCAAGAAAGACAGTTGGGGTACAGAAGTACCACTTAGAATAGAAAACCATGCTGCAAAGGGTGTGAAACGCCTCGTGGAAAGACGTCGGCATTTCTACGATCGAGGTAAAAGGCCCGTTGTTGCCAACTGTGCCACCGCACGCGAATTGGCATGCTGGATGTGGGCTATAGGCTGCATGTGCGAGGATACTCTCTAAGACATCTACCACGCTTTAAGAGTGCTTTCCATAGCTTCTTAACCTGTTAATGCTTTTTTGATTCGATAGGTCGTTGAGAGTGATTCCTGATTTTTTCCTGAGCGTCCAGTAGTGGATATGCTCGCCAACAGACTCTCCTTATGAAGGTGACACTCTCAGCCGTAACAACGAACTGCGTTGCCAGCATGCTGAAACATAACGGGCGCTAAGGCCAGGATTCCAATAAAGGACTCCGGCCGTCCGCCAGCATGAACCCGCGTATATTAGAGTGCCAATACGAGCGTCGAATAAGACACGCCCATCCAAAAAATGCAAAAGGTCAAGATATAAAGAGACCAGATCCGAGAAAATCTTGGACCTGGTCTCGTATTGCCTCTTGACAATGTTCTGCTCATATTAGAAAAAAGGTCAGACGCTCGCGTCTGACCTGCAATTTCTGGTCGGGTTGACAGGATTTGAACCTGCGGCCTCTGCGTCCCGAACGCAGCGCTCTACCAAGCTGAGCCACAACCCGAAAACTGCTTCAAGCAGCGACGGATATGATAGCACAATCTAACCGTTTACAACAGAAAATGTATGCAAGTATGCAGAAGTTTTGCGTTGAGGCTGACTGTTCGCCGATTGCCAGTCTAGAGCATTTCAAAATTCAGCCTACGCTGACTTGCACCTGGTGGGCTTAAAGCAAACACCTCTCTCCCGCTTTAGTGCAAAGCATCCTTCTGGGCCACCCGCTCACGCTCCTTCTCGGCAAGACGTTCCAGCGAAACAATCTTGGTAATAACAACGCCTTCAGACACCACATCTCCCTCGTCGTCGGTGGCAACCACGTTCCAGAACTGCTTGGTGCCCTCCACGCGGTCAAGATCAGCTGTGGCATGCAACAATCCCGTTTTGCCGCTCTTGCGGTGCCGCACGTGAACATCAATACCAAAAGGACGTTCACGGTCGAAATCCGTACGCTCCTCGGCACCCACACTGGCTACCGATTCGAGTAGCGCAATAGTAGCGCCTCCATGCAGAAATCCAAAAGGTTGATACAGATCGGGAGTAATAGGCATCGTTGCCTCTACATGCTCCTTGCTTGCCGAAACCATTTTTATGCCCAGTAAGTCAACCAAGGCCATTACTTCCTCCTTGTTCAAAATGTTCAACAAACCACCGGTGTCGGCAGTTTCCCGTCAAGTATACGCGCAGCCTGCAAACGAGGCGACGGACAGACGTCGCTACTCGTCCGTCGGCGCAAAATCCTGCTCTTGAAACTCTTCATAGAACGAACAGATTAGCCTTTTTGCCTCGTCAGAGGCAGGATAAGGCTGCTCTGCGGGTCTTCCTACAAGATACCCTTGTACGTAATCTACCTCCAGACCAATAAGAGCCCGCAGTTCGGCCTTTGTCTCCACACCCTCAGCCACCACCCGAATGCCGCGATCATGAGAAAAGTTTATAAGATTACGCGCAATATCCTGATGGTCTTTCATTCGGTCGATATTGCGAACAACACTCATGTCTAGCTTCACGAAATCTGCTCGATACTCTAAAAGCGAAGTTTCGCCATTGTAGCCACTTCCGAAATCATCAATAGCCAAACGTGCGCCCCACTTTCGAACCACGTTTTCCTCATAAAGCGACATTTCTCGACTGTATTCGTTTTCAGTTATCTCTACTACCATTCGATTAAACAACCAGCCAAAACGTCGCTGAAGCTCTCTATCATCGTCAGATGAAAGTCGCTGCGTAGCAATGCTATTCACAAACAAAGCTGCTCCGTCGGCGCTGGCATAAGGAGCGAATGCCTCAAGAGCTCCAAAAAACGTTAAACGTTCTACCTGATAAAGCTTCGACTGAGAGCGCGCCAACAATAACACGCGATCGGGAGTGGAAATAGACTCCAATCGCGGTCGCATGAGAGCCTCATAGGCTCTAGTTTCCCCGTTACGCGCGTCGACAATAGGTTGAAAATGGTAATCAACCAGCTGCTCATCTAACAAGCGATTTAGATCTTCCTTATCGCTTAAAATAAATGCACCTCGCTCGTAACTTTCTCGGTCGAAATGCATGAGTTCGCCCTTGCGACTATTCTTTGCCTCATACATGGCAAAATCGGCATACTCACGCAAACGAACAAAATCGGTTGCATCCTTGGGATAAAATGCCACACCAACCGACGCGCGCACCTTGAGTGCCGCTCCATCGGGGGTTTCAAGAGCGCTGGTAGCAAGCGCGCGCATAAACCCATCAAATAGGCAATGCGCATCACTTTCTCCCTTACAGTGGTTGGCAAAGACAAGAAATTCATCGCCCGAAATGCGCGCATACATACCTTTACCTCTAAAGGAGGCGCGAATAACACTGGCGGCAGCCTTAATGTAATAGTCTCCCCAATCGTGTCCATAGGTATCGTTAATGTACTTAAGGTTATCCAAATCGAGCATAAGCATGGCACCAAACTCTGGTGGACGCTCAGACAAACATTCCGTAACACACTGCTCAAATGCGCGTCGATTCAGAAGACCCGTCAACACATCATGATCGCGTTCGTGCTCAATCCGACGACGCGTGACAATCTCATCGGTGACATCTTCGATAAGGCCAATGTTGCCACGATGGTCACCAACTTCGACAGAAACAAGGCGAACCCAACGACGACCCTCTCGGTCTGAGATAATCCATCGCCCTTCGCCCTCCTTCTCGAGACGATGCTCCAAAGACATAAAAAGGCGCTTAAACGCATCGAGCGGCATAGTGCCGCAACCTTCCTTGGCGTCCGAAAACTCAGCATCACCCGCTTCGATTGCTGCAAACCGACGGATAGAACCCAACGTATCAAAAAAGCCATCAGTGTATGAGACTATGCCGGTTTCCTCATTGCATTCGAACGCGGCAATGGAGCGATCGGACAACTTGAGTATTTCAGACAATCGTGAAGCCGAAGCCGCAACCTCGCAGCCCAATGACTCGATAGCTTCCGACAGCTCGTCAATCTCTACGATGTTAGTAGGAGTAAATGAGATAGGCTGCTCGGGACGAGCTGCCCGCACCTCCCTCATAAGGTTGCGCAAGCGGGAAGAAGATACCCATGCCGTAAACAGGGCAATACAGACACCAATGAAAACAGAGAGGCCAAACACCTTCCATAGATTAGCCGAGAGAGTCTGCGGTGCAGAAAATAGTTCATTTTCTCGCTCTAGCCCAATCAATGCCCAATGGTCTGACGCAAACGGCGACGTACTATCGTAAAGCTTAAGTTCTTTGGCAGTAGCAACCGCCCGGTCGTCGAGCGCCGAGTCGCTAGCAGCATCAACCATCATACGTCCCCTGCGATCAAGTGTCGCTTTAAGCGAGCCATCTGCGACATAGGGGCTTTGAAAGGCCCCCGTGGTAGTTAGCGCCTCGTAGGTACGTTTGTAACCTTCGAGTGGGAAGACCCCGCCATCGCGAGCATACCCCTCTTCCTCTCCGGTAACCACGAGCAAGGAGGACCCGCTTCCTTCTTCACTAAAATCACCATAGGGAAGATAGGCAACCATACGGTCAAGCTGCACTTCAACACCCAGCACGCCCACTACCGTGCCCGCAGCATCCCTCAAGGGCATGCTGTACGTAAGTGACGGCGTCCCGGCCCATCCCAAATTGACCGGCTTGCCCCAGTATCCCAAATCGGAAGCCTTCGCCTGCGGGTACTCCTGAGCAGCCCGAAAAGGACGATAATAAAAGTCGCTTTGTGCCTCGCCTTGAGCCTTAATAGGAAAGGTTGCCGACCATTGACTGTCAAGCGCAATATTCAATCCCTTTCCCACACTGATGGGACAGACGGCAAGTTGTAGGTCCGAATTGTTTTCCGCATCGGCCTTAGGATTAGAATCGCGCAGATAAAGAGCTGTATGTACCGTATCTTCCGTCCCTAGCGCAGCATCTGACCCGTTTGCCAGCACAAGAAAAATGCCGTCCACTTCGGAGCGCTTCATAAAAGCAAGTAAATCATTGGCCGAACGATCAATAATAGTCACCGCAACATCGGAGCCCGGCTCAATGGCTGCTGACGAAACAACCTTAGTGGCTAATGTCTCGTTGATATGTCTTTCTACCCCTTCCGCTGTCGCATCAAGGTCTGACCAGCGAGACACCATGTCATTTTCAAGATAGGCCGCGCGATTTGAAACATGAGTCGAAAACAGATCGTAAGCATCAGCCTCCATTTGAGAGAGGGTCCCACTGCCCGAAAGCACAAAAGCACAAAGGGAAACTTGCAAAACCAGCGCGATGCAGAAAGGCACAAAAATAAGGAGCTTAAAGGTTAACCCTCGTCTTGATCTGCGTTCCGTCTCTTGTTCTGAACTCACTCCGACACCATCCCGCATCCTTTGTTGACTTTGCCCCAAATAGCTACACTACGAAACCGCCGCTTCAAGCTGCGTGGCAAGATCGGCAAGCCAAGCATCGAATACTGCATCCTCTAAATACGGAGCAACAGCATCGGAAGGGGCCACACCAGCCTCAATGGCGGCAACGATAGCGGCGCGATCGGCAGTTGCCTTACTGGACAGCGCCCGGTCCAACACGGCGCGAGCCTGCACGCCACCCTTGAACGGAGGAGTCGCATAAACACCGTTCTCAATAGTCTCCAGGGTAGCGGGAAGATTTGCCAAATAATTTTCGGATACACCCTCCATCGATTGGGTAGCAC
>JAEWYG010000085.1 GCA_023395755.1 Actinomycetes bacterium
AAATAGCTCATGGGTCGCTACGTCTCACTCTTGGACACGATACAACTCGTGCAGATGTAGATTTCGCCATCGACGCACTAAAAAGCACCGTTGCAAACCTACGAGCCATGAGCCCCTTGTACGAAGACTTCATGAAAGAACATCTGGTCGCCGTATAGTCGAAAACTACCCGAGCGAGCCTAAACCGACCCACACCATACGAAAGGAGCCATCATGGCTTTTGCATACAGCGAAAAGGTAATGGACCACTTCACAAACCCACGTAACGTGGGCGAAATCGAGAATTGTAGCGGATGCGGTACCGTAGGCAATGCCCAGTGCGGCGACATCATGCGCATGTACGTAGACGTTGACGACAACGGCATCATCCGTGACGTAAAGTTCAAAACATTCGGGTGCGGCGCAGCCATCGCCACCTCTTCCATGGCAACCGAGCTCGTAAAGGGCAAAACAGTACAGCAGGCTCTTGAAGTAACCAACAGGGCCGTTATGGACGCACTCGATGGTTTGCCCCCCGTCAAAGTACACTGCTCACTTCTGGCCGAAGAGGCTATTCATGCTGCACTCTGGGACTATGCCGAAAAGAATGGATTGGTTATCGAAGGTTTGGAAAAGCCCAAAGCCGATATTCATGAACACGAGCACGAGCACGCAGTGGTAGCCTAGCAAAAACAAAACCGGAACCACAGAATACCTCCTCTCCATGCAATGATGCCGCCCGAAGCCAGGCGGCATCATTGCCCATCAGATAGAACAGACCTAGGTTTCACACTTGACGACCTCACCTCACCTGCTACACTAAATTTCACGTTTTCAATCAAGGAGCTCTGCTTTGATGTAATCAGCGTTTCTGTAAGCGCCTCCGCAACTTCTCGTTGCGTTCTTTTTGCCATCTAAAGTGGCTAGCATTGTTGCGTGCGCAACCTCACACTGAAATGCACTGCGCGAGTATCGCGTGTTAACCGCATCAAACAATAGGAGTCCTTTCTTTATGACTGAAACAACCGCTTTGACAAGTGCTTCTGGTCGACCCCTGCCGAAACAATGGTTCGCCATCATTGCCACCATCTGGGGCGGTCAAGCAGCATCTATGATTACGAGTTTTGCTGCCGGGTATGCCGTAGTCTGGTACATTACCGAAACAACCGGCAGCGCCATCATGTTGGCAGCAGCGGCCATTTGCGCTTATCTACCACAAGGTCTACTCTCGCCCTTCGGCGGCGTCATAGCCGACAAACACAATCGCAAGACCGTTATGATACTTGCCGACCTCTCGGTAGGCATCGTATCTTTAGGACTCGGCTTCGTTATTCTATTCGGAGAACCCAGTTTCCCACTGTTAATGGTATTGGTGATTGTACGTAGCATCGGACAGGCGTTTCACGGGCCAGCCATGATGGCAGCTATGCCACTGTTGGTACCCGAAAAGCACCTGCTGCGTATTAACACGCTCGACCAGCTGCTTATGTCGGTGGCATCTATCGGCGCGCCGGCCTTCGGTATCTTCCTGTACACCACACTGGGGTTCCATTCAGTCATGTTTCTTGATTTCGCCGGAGCACTCATAGCTGTAGCAGGACTGGCGCTAGCGAAAATTCCTACCGTCATCGACAAAGAGGCCGAAAACCAGCATGTGCTTGCGAACTTGGGCGACGGATGGAAGGCACTTTCAGTAAACCGCGGCCTCGTTATCCTCATCGTTGGGGTGACCATCGGTATGGTAGCCTTTGCACCACTGGGCGCTATCTTCCCGCTCATGACGTTCGACCACTTCGGTGGTGATGGTTACGCAGCTTCGTTCATCGAGGCAGCGTTTGGCGGCGGTATGGTCGTGGGTTCAATTATCCTCATGGCCTGGGGTGGCGGCAAACGCCTCGCCGGACTCATCGCCCTCGCGGCTATTATTGTGGGCGCTACCACGGCGGCTTGCGGCTTTCTCACCTCGGACATGTTCTGGGCGTTCGCAGTGCTATGCGCTGTTATGGCCGTAGCTTGCGCCTGGTTCAACGGGCCACTCATCACACTCATTCAGCGCAACGTGCCCGAGGAAAAGACAGGGCGTGCTCTTGGCCTGTCCATGGCAGCCATGGGCCTGGCCTCCCCTATCGGCATTGCACTGGGCGGCGCCTTGGCTGAAGCCATCGGCGTGGCGGCGTTCTTCGTCGTCGATGGCTTCATTTGCCTCGTCTTAGGCGTGGTGCTGTATCTCCCCAAAAGCGTGAGAGCTTTGGATGCGTCTGCACAAGAAACAGGAGCGGCAATATCGACTGAATCACGATAAGCTTTAAGAGCGCCTACTTGATCCGTAAGCCGAGTTCTTGCGATTGCCGAATGCGCTCCCTTTGCGGGCGGTTTTTTTCAGATCCTTCAGTACATCGCTCTCACTTGAGCCTTCTACTTGAGAGCGTAGCTTCACTACCTGATCGCGAAGACGAGCTGCTTCCTCGAAATCCATATTCACGGACGCCGAAGTCATCTCGTCTTCCATTGAGGCAATAATGCGCAGCACTTCTTCACGCGAAAGTGCGGCTAATTCTCTGTTCACCTGTTCAGCCGTGGTATTTCCCACCTCGCCGGTCACATATTCCATAATGTCGCTGATAGCTTTGCGAATGGTCTGAGGTTCGATACCGTTGTCTTGGTTGTATTGCATCTGGATGGCACGACGACGTGTTGTCTCGTCGATAGAAATACGCATAGATTCGGTCGTTTTATCGGCATACATAATAACTTGACCCGACACGTTACGTGCAGCACGTCCAATCGTCTGTATTAAAGAACGGTGATTACGCAGGAAGCCCTCTTTGTCAGCATCCAAGATGGCCACCAAAGACACTTCGGGCAAATCTAGACCCTCGCGTAGCAGATTTATACCCACTAACACATCGAATTTACCCTGACGCAACTCACGTAATATCTCAATACGCTCAAGCGTCGCAATGTCTGAGTGCATGTAGCGCGCCTTCACACCCTGGTCAAGCAGATGGTCGGTCAGATCTTCGGCCATCTTCTTTGTCAACGTGGTTATTAATACACGTTCATCGCGAGCCGCGCGATCCTTTGCCTCATCGATAATATCATCGATCTGCGAAGACGAACTACGCACGATAATCTCTGGATCCAGCAGGCCTGTCGGACGAATAATCTGTTCTACCTGCTGCTGAGATACCTTCAACTCATAATCGCCCGGCGTGGCCGATACATACACGAATTGCGGAATACGTTCCTCGAACTCATCGAAACGCAACGGACGATTATCCAAGCAACTTGGCAGACGAAATCCGTGCTCGGCTAGGGTAATTTTGCGGGAGCGGTCACCCTCATGCATGCCGCGAATCTGCGGTACCGTTACATGGCTTTCGTCAATGATGCAGAAAAAGTCCTTCGGAAAGTAGTCAATCAGCGTATAGGGGGGCTCACCCGGCTCGCGGCCGTCGATATGACGAGAATAGTTCTCGATGCCGGAACAGAAGCCAATCGTTTCCAACATCTCTAAATCGTAGTTCACACGCATCTCAAGACGCTGAGCCTCGAGCAGCTTACCTTCTTCTTTGAATTGAGCTAAACGGTCACGCAGCTCGTCGCGCACGGTACCGAGCGCGCGATCGAGTTTTGGGCGCGTAGCCACATAGTGTGATGCTGGCCAGATAGGCAAAGCCTCGTACTCATTGCGTACTTCACCGGTGACGGTATCCACTTCGACAATGCGCTCAATCTCGTCGCCCCAAAACTCAATACGCAATGGATGGTCGGCATACGGCGGGAACACGTCAAGAGAATCACCGCGCACGCGAAACGTTCCTCGCTTTAGCTCGTAATCGTTGCGATCGTATTGAATATCAATAAGATCATGAATGATGTCATCACGATCGGCCTCTTTCTGCTTATCTACGAACACTGCCATGCCCGCATAGTCCATCGGGCTACCAATGCCGTAAATGCATGATACCGATGCCACCACAATACAATCGCGTCGCGAGAGCAACGCCGACGTAGCCGCATGGCGTAACTTCTCAACTTCCTCGTTGATTGAAGCGTCTTTCTCGATAAAGGTATCCGATGAGGGCACATAAGCCTCTGGCTGATAGTAATCGTAGTAGGACACGAAATATACAACCGAGTTGTTGGGAAAGAACTCTTTTAGCTCTGACGCCAGCTGGGCTGCAAGTGTTTTATTGGGAGCCATAACCAAGGTTGGTTTCTGCACCGCCTCAATAACTTTCGCCATAGTGAACGTCTTACCTGAACCCGTTACCCCTAAAAGAGTTTGATAGCGCAGGTTATCACGTATGCCAGCACTCAATTTTTCAATAGCCTTCGGCTGGTCTCCTGCCGGCTCATAAGGAGACACAACCGTGAAGGGTGCAGAAGCCAATCGGGCATCGTCGGTCTTACCTTCCATCTCAGCACCTTCCAAACTTGATAGATGAACCATACTGTTCCCTTCTCCTATCAAATAGGGCTACACACTTCAAGCAACCATCTATAAGATATTTAGTGTAACATAGGCACTTATATATGAACAGATGTTCGTTAGTAAAAGGTTACACGCTGTCTTCGGTGAGTAACGCATAGTGTCGATTCGATCGACCGATAATAGTAAAGTGCTATACTCTTCGCCGCCACCAACCGCATCGATGCCCCTCGTTGGCATTGCTTTTTCAAAAGGAATCGCCAGTAATGAATGTGCGCAAAAAGATACCCGGGCTAGCCATATGCGCGGCAATAGCCCTTCCCTGTTGGTTTTTGGGACAAACTTTCCCGCTTATAGGAGGCCCTGTATTCGCCATTGTGGCAGGCATGGCTATCGCGTTGGTTTGGGGGCAATCAAAGCGCGGCAATGTTCAGCAAGGTATCGCCTTTACCGCAAAGAAAGTACTCCAGTACGCGGTAATTCTGTTGGGGTTCGGGCTTAATCTTGCCCAGATTGCCCAGGTTGGAGCTCGTTCTTTACCCATTATCGCATCCACTATTGCAACAGCGCTCATCGCAGCCTTCGTACTTTACAAACTGCTCCACATGTCTTCTACCCTATCGATACTCATTGGCGTTGGTTCCTCCATCTGCGGCGGTTCAGCCATCGCTGCTACCGCTCCCGTCATTAAGGCTGACGACGAAGATGTAGCGCAAGCCATCTCGGTCATCTTCCTATTCAACGTAATAGCCGCCCTTGTATTTCCCACACTCGGAACCACGTTGGGCATGTCTAACGAAGGGTTTGGTTTGTTCGCCGGTACCGCCGTGAACGACACTTCGTCAGTAACCGCCGCCGCAGCAGCATGGGATGGTATGCATCCCGGATCCAACGCACTAGACGAAGCAACCATCGTAAAGCTCACGCGTACGCTAGCCATCATTCCCATCACCTTAGCACTAGGATTGTGGTGCGCCCGGCGCGAAAGCAAGGGTCTCGAAGCTGAAAGAGGGGTCGAAGCCAGCACTCCAACCAGGCTCTTCGGCGGGTTCAGCCTGAAACGGGCCTTCCCCTTATTTATTCTCTTTTTCCTGCTGGCATCGGTCGTTACAACCATCGCGGTAGCCGCCGGCATAGACGCAGGTGTCTTCGAGCCACTAAAAACGCTTTCGAAGTTCTTTATCGTCATGGCCATGGCTGCCATCGGGCTAAACACTAACTTGGTAAAGCTAGTAAAATCGGGGGGCAAGCCCATTTTGATGGGTCTCTGTTGTTGGATCGCTATTGCTGCCGTCAGCCTAGGAATGCAGCACCTGCTGGGGCTTTGGTAACGTTACGCACGCATTAAGCGACCGAAGCGCGATAGTCCTCCCACCAAGCTAGTACTTTGTTGCGCAGCTCATCGGGGGTGCCATCATTGTTAAACACCACGTCGGAAGCTTCAATACGATCGGCATCGGTAATCTGGCGTGCAATGCGACGACGCACATCCTGCTCATCGAAACCGGAAGCCACTGCTCGCTCGATGCGCATATCAAGCGGAGCTAAAACAGCCATAACCACATCGGCATCGTAGGCCAAAGACGACTGACGACTCTTAAATACGGAGTACTCAATAATTACAGCCTCGCTACCTGCTGCTTCTAACTCTGCAAGCCGGTCGGTGTAGGCGTCTTCAATACGCGGAACCGTGATGCGATTTAACTTGCGCGTATCGGCCGGACTCACGAATGCTCGAGCAGCAAGAGTAGCACGATCGATCTCGCCATCATCGCCGAGAATAGTAGGCCCGAATGTTTCAATGAGCTCTTCCTTCACGGTGTCCCACTTCAGCACATCATGGCCTACCTGATCGAGATCAATAAAGGGCAGTCCTGCATCTACCAGGGCCTTACGAGCCGTCGATTTGCCGGCACCCATACCTCCGATAATGAACAGCTTTTTCATACCGATGATACCTCCTCAATCATGCCGCCTCCGAGCACGGTAGAGCCTCGATAAAAAACGGCAAACTGGCCAGGTGCTGTTGTAGGTTGCGGGCTACGCAGAACAACACGCACACCACCTTCGGGTTCTGGTTCCATGATACACGGTGCTGGGGTACTTCGATAGCGAAGTTTAACAGACGCATCCTCCGGACCCTCCAGACACGTTATGGCCTGCCAATTCACCTTGCCCAGGCGCACACTCACAACCTGAGCATCCGAAGCGTAACCCACTACAAGTTCGCGAGAATCTACCCGCTTCTCCACAACATAATAAGGTTCGGGGGCTGCTATGCCGATACCCTTACGCTGCCCTATAGTGAACCCCGACAGGCCCTCGTGGTGTCCAAGCACCTTACCAGTACGGTCCACAATCAGCCCTGGCTCATCGGTTACACCACGCTGGCTTAAAAAGGTACGGTAGTCTCCGTCGATAAAGCACACATCTTGACTTTCTGGCTTTTCTGCCACCGGCAAGCCTAAATCGGCCGCCAAGATACGTACCTCAGTCTTTGTTGTACCGCCCAGCGGCAACACCAAGCGCGACAACTGGTCTTGGGAGAGAAGCGACAACATGTAGCTTTGATCTTTACGTGCATCTAAAGCAGTAAGCACGGCAAATCGACCACTATCAACCAGCTGCGCTATACGTGCGTAATGTCCTGTTGCCACCCCGTCACACCCAAGCTCTTCGGCAGCCTCCAGCAAGCCCGGTAGCTTACAACCTGCATTGCAACCAACACAGGGGCTAGGCGTAAGACCCTGTATATAAGCGTCGGCGAATGGCTGAACGACCTCGCGTTCAAACCCTGCAACACACAAGCGTTCCACGTGAGGAATACCCAGCAGCGCACACACGGCGGCCGCATCCGCAGCCGCACAATCGGCCGCCACGTTATCCTGAAAACGACAGGTTATCCCGACAACATCGTAACCGGCACGCATCAGCAGTGCTGCAGATACCGCGCTGTCCACCCCACCGCTCATACCAAGTGCTATTCGCCCTGCCGGGTGCCTTTGATGCGTCACACACGCCTCTCTCCCCGCCCCGGTTTTATCTGGAGCATTCTTATTCGTTAAGCCTAGTATACGACAAGACCACGTCTCCTTTGTGGTAGCTAGGGCGACAGAGGATATCTCCACTACAGCAGATAACCTTCCACATACGCAGATGTTTCAACTTTTCCTGAAACCACACCAATCCCTCGGCATGACTGCGCTACGATGCTCTCTTAGTATCATAAGAGCGGTATACTGAACTTTTGCGCTTTTACGCAAGAGTATTGCATAAACAGGAGGATCCGCCGTGTCCGGCTCAAAATCACGTTACATACCCGCCCTCGATGGTCTTCGCGCCTTTGCCGTTCTCGCCGTTATCGCTTATCACATGCGCATGCCCTGGGCTCCCGGTGGTCTTCTTGGCGTCACGATCTTTTTCGTATTGTCGGGTTACCTCATAACCAGCCTACTGCTTATCGAGTACGACAATACGAAAAAGATCGACCTTCCGCAGTTTTGGTTACGCCGTATACGCAGGCTTGTTCCAGCTATCGTATTTGTTATCGTTTGCACCATTGTACTTTGCACGGTATTCAACCATGCCCTCCTCACGAAAATGCGTCCCGACATTGTGCCGTCTTTACTATTCTTCAACAACTGGTGGCAAATATTTCACGATGTATCTTACTTCGAGGCATTGGGAGCACCTTCACCACTGGCTCATTTCTGGTCGTTAGCTATTGAAGAACAGTTCTATCTAATATGGCCCGTTGTATTGTATATCTCCATGAAGATGGGTGCAAAAAAAACCACCCTGCGCAATGCCACCTTAATACTGGCTCTGCTTTCTGCCCTTGAAATGGCACTTCTATTCAGCCCAACCGCCGATCCAAGCCGCGTTTATTACGGCACCGATACGCGTGCGTTCTCACTGCTCATAGGTGCTTGGCTAGCGTTCGTCTGGCCTTCACACATGCTGGGAGCTAAAGGTAGCGTACGCTTAACGAAACAAGTTCGTTCCATACTCGACGCAGTGGGCGGTCTAGCTCTTGCGGGCCTTTTGCTTATGGTTGTGTTATCTAACGGATTCTCGCCCTTCCTGTACCGCGGCGGCCTCGTACTATGTTCACTTCTTACCGCTGTGGTTATTGCAGTAATGGTACATCCGGCAAGTCGGGTGGGTCGCATCGCTGGATCGGCACCCTTAGTATGGATAGGCAAGCGAAGCTATGGTATCTATTTATGGCATTACCCGCTCCTGCTTCTTATGAACCCCAACCCATCGGTGGAGACGCCGTGGTGGCTCTACCTGCTGCAACTAGCAGTCGTCTTCGCCTGCGCCGCGTTCTCATACCGCTTCGTCGAGAACCCCATTAGAAAAGGAGCTATCGGACACCTCGTAAAGAGCGTGCAAAACCATACTATAAAGTGGGCTGATTGGATTCGTCTAAACATTGTGCCTTTTGTGGGGGCTACCGCATTGGTTGCTGTGGCTGTCGGAGGGTTGATATTTGTGCCTTCCACGTCGGCCTTAGAGGGCGGTGACATACTTAAGCAAGCCGAAGAACAGCAGAGCAAAGACCAGACAAACGCACCTACATCCGAGTCTAATCCGGGAACCTCCACAGACGAGAAGCCAAAGCTAGACGTACTCATGATTGGCGACTCGGTTTCAGTACGTGCAATTCCCTACTTCGATAAGGCGTTTCCCCATGGAGCTATCGACGCCGCGGTGAACCGGCAATTCTACGCCGCGCAAGAGATATACAATTCCTACAAAGACCAAAAGGTGGTTGGCAACATTGTCGTATTTGCACTGGGAACGAACGGACCAGTCGATACCGCCCAGGTTGATGCTCTTATAGCCGACGTAGGAACCGATAAACAGATTTGGTTCATCAACACCCGCAGCCCCCTCGACTGGGTACAGGCAACCAATGGTGCCATTGCTGATGCAGTAGCGCGGCATGAAAACACACACCTTATCGATTGGTACGGAGCGAGTGCTGGCCGTGATGACCTCTTCGACGGCGACGGCACTCATCTCACTGAAGAGGGTGCACAGTTCTACGTTGACCTGATTTATGCAGCTATCGGAAACCTATTGCCTGCGCATCCCGAAGATGATACTCAGACGGCCGAGACGCCTACAGCAGACATGCCAACAGCAGAGAAACCGGCGGAAGACGCACCTGCAGCCTAGAGGCTTACGGAAGAAGAATGTGGCATTAAGGTGCCTACTCTTTGTGCTGCAGGCCGTGTCTACGCCTAAAATAAACACTTTTTGGAGGAGCAAGATAACTAAAGAGGAGGCCACAAGGCCTCCTCTTTATACTTTAGCTAAAAAGCACAGGGCTTATTCAGCAGCAGGCTCTTCAGCAGCAACCTCGGCTACAACCTCAGCAGCAGCCTCCACAGCCTCGTCCTTCTTCTAGACTTCTTCTTGGCCGGCTTCTCCTCGACAACGATAGACTCGTCAACTTCGATCTCGAAACCTAGCTCTTCAGCAGCAGCCTTCATGGACAGCGAAATACGGCGACGCTCAGGATTGATCTCCATGACCTTCACCTTCACCTCATCGCCAGCCTTCACGACCTGCGCCGGGGTGTCGATGTGCTTCTGAGACATTTCAGAAATGTGCACCAAACCCTCGATGCTCTGGCCCAGTTCGATGAACGCGCCAAACGGCACAATCTTCGTCACTTTGCCGTCGACGATGGTACCCACCGGATAGCTCTCGACAAGCTTGATCCATGGATCTTCCGTCGTCTGCTTCAGACCCAGCGAGATGCGCTCGCGTTGCAAATCTACATCCAGAACCTCTACCTCGACCTCGTCGCCCACTTTCACGACCTCGGAAGGATGGTTCACGTGGTTCCAGGAGAGCTCGGAGATGTGCACAAGACCGTCGATGCCGCCCAGGTCCACAAAAGCACCGAAGTCGACGATAGAAGATACGGAGCCCTTCAGGCGCATACCCTTCGTAAGCTTGGCCAGGATCTCGGCGCGCTCGTTCTTGCGACCTTCCTCAAGCAGCACACGGCGGGAAAGCACGACGTTGTTGCGGTTGCGATCCATCTCGATAACGCGAGCTTCGATCTCGGTATTCAGGTACATGTCGAGATCCTTGACGCGACGGAGGTCAACCAGCGATGCCGGCAGGAAGCCGCGCAGGCCGATATCCAGGATCAAGCCGCCCTTGACCACTTCAATAACTTCGCCCGTGACCACTTCGCCAGCCTTAAACTTCTCTTCAACACGAATCCAAGCACGCTCGTACTCAGCACGCTTCTTGGAAAGGATGAGACGGCCGTCCTTGTCCTCTTTCTGAAGAACCAAAGCCTCGATCTTCTCGCCCAAGCTAACAATGTCGGACGGATCGGCATCTTTGCGGATGGAAAGCTCGCGAGACGGAATAACACCCTCGCTCTTGAAGCCAATGTCAACGAGCACTTCGTCGTGCTCGATCTTGACAACAATGCCATCGACGAGATCGCCCTCGTCAAACTCGGTCAGCGT
>JAEWYG010000114.1 GCA_023395755.1 Actinomycetes bacterium
GTGCGGCGCACGTTGTTGGTGTGGATACGGTGGCTGCAGCTATTCGGGACGCGCGCGAGAATGCCCGCCATAACGGCGTGGAGAATGCTCGGTTTGTTGCTGCTGACGCAGGTGTCTTCATGCGCGAGGCTGCTGCACGTGGCGAACGGATAGATGTGGTGTTGATGGATCCTCCGCGTGCTGGTGCAAGCGAAGAATTCCTTGAGGCGCTGGCGGTTCTGGCACCGCAACGCGTCGTGTACATTTCGTGCGATCCTGAGACGCAAGTACGTGATGTGCGGCTTTTAGAGAAGAAGGGCTACCGCCTGCGTGTGGTGCAGCCGGTTGATATGTTCCCCCATACCGATCACGTTGAGACTATCGCGCTGCTCGAACGCACCGATGTCTGATAGTACCGTTGTCTCCTTATGTCGGAAGGCTTAAAGGGACGCGTAGTTTCTGGGTATAGAGAGGCTTGTATCTCACCTTTCCATAGAAGGAGTTTTATTGCTTATGCACGTTGTGGATGGCTTAGTGTTCCTCGACGGACATGCAGATGACTGTGCGTGTGAGGTGCGCGTGCAAAAGTGTTGTAGTGAGGGATTGTAGCAACGTGGCAAAAAAACGAAAAATATATGTTGCACGGTGTCCTTTGAAGAGGAAATACGTTACACTACATGAAAACCCAGTAAATCGCTAGGAGATTATCATGGCAGATCAAGTATCGCGTATTATAGGAGAGACACCGCTCGTTAGGCTTGACGCGCTGTCCGAAGAAATTGGAGCCGAGGTGTACGTTAAGTACGAAGCGGCTAATCCGGGTGCTTCTATCAAAGACCGTGCGGCTCGTTCGATGATCGACCACGCTGAACAACGGGGTGAAATTGCTCCTGGACGTACCGTGCTTGTAGAACCTACGAGTGGCAATACTGGTGTGGCTCTTGCCATGATTGGTGCAGCGCGTGGCTATGAGGTTGTGATGGTTATGCCTGAATCTATGAGCCACGAACGCCGAGCGCTTATTGCCGCCTATGGCGCGAAGCTTGAGCTAACGCCCGCTGCCGAAGGTATGGCAGGTGCCGTGGCGAGGGCTGAGGCTATTGAACAGACGTTGCCTGGGGCTTGGATTGTGGGTCAGTTTACGAACCCCGACAATCCACGTGCTCACGAGCAAACCACCGGACCCGAGATTGAAAGACAGCTCGGTCGTTTCCCCGATTATGTGGTGGCGGGTGTGGGTACGGGCGGTACTATCTCCGGCGTGGCGCACTACCTGCGTGCGCAGGGAGCCCCAACACGCTTTTTTGCTGTTGAGCCGTTAGAAAGCCCGCTGGTTTCCCAGGCCCTAGCAGGTGAAGATCTTGCTCCTGCGAGTCATGGTATACAGGGCATTGGTGCGAACTTTATACCCGAAACACTTGATCTATCGGTGCTCGATGGTGCGCTGTCTATTCCTACTGCCGATGCGCTAGAAGCTGCTCGTCAGGTGACGACTCGCGAGGCTTTGCTTGTAGGAATCTCGTCGGGGGCCAATGCTGCGGCTGTTCGCAAACTGGTAGCAGAACACCCCGAGGCCAAGGGTGCTGTTATTGTGACGTTTGCGGTAGACACAGGAGAGCGTTATTTATCTACTCCGTTGTTTGCGTAGCTCCTGATCGATCAGGTAAGAAGCTCAAGGGTTAGCCTATAGGACTGATGTTATTTTTTGCGTGAGTCAAAAGGGCGGGAATGGTTCTTCCGTATCTCGCCCTCTTGATTCACGCTTCGGTGCTTTGCGGTGACAGCGAGGAACTAATGTGGGACAATACGAAGTGAAATAACGAATCCTCGCATGTTAGGTATGAGCGCCCATGTCTGCCCAGTTCAACATTAAAGCGGCCAATCCCGCAGCGGTTGCGCGTATCGAGCGTGGGCTTGGTATCCCACGTTTCGTTGCAGCTACCCTTGTCGCACGTGGAATGAGTGAGCCCGAAGCCGTTCGCAGCTTTTTGGAGCCGTCATTAGATCGTGATTGGCTTGATCCTTACCGTATTCCTGGTTTGTCTGAGGTAGCCGATGCTCTCGAAGAGGTTATGCGGCGTGACGGTCGCATTGTGGTATTTGGAGATTTCGATCTAGATGGCATCTCAGCCACTTCGGTTCTTACCCGCGGATTGCGTGCTTTAGGAGCGCGTGCGATGCCATTCATTCCGCGACGCTTCGAAGAGGGCTACAGCTTAACCGCAGCTGCATTCGAACGCGTGCAAGAGCTTTCTCCCGATTTCATCGTTACCGTGGACTGTGGTATTGCTTGCAAAGTGGAGGCGGCTGCCATTGTGGCCGCTGGTGTGGGCTTGGCTATTACCGACCATCACGAGCCAGCTGGCTTGGTACCAGAGGGCGTGCCGGTGGCCGATCCCAAGTGTGATGATTCCTGTCAAAGTTCTATCCTAGCGGGAGTGGGCGTAGCGCTGAAATTGGTACAGGTATTGGGTGGCCGTTTCGGATACCCGCACTTGTGGCGCAGCTATACCGACTTGGCTACGTTGGGCACGGTGGCCGACCTTATGCCCATGCGGGGCGAGAATCGCGCACTGGTGGCAGATGGCATAGCGCGTATAAATGCTTCGCCACGCCCCTGTATAGCGGCCCTCTTGGGAACGAGCGGTGCCGGGGATAAACCGGTGAGTGCTACTAACTTAAGCTTTTCGCTTATTCCACGATTGAACGCCGCCGGGCGTATGGGCGATGCTCAGTTAGCATTAGACCTGCTTATGACCGACGATTTCGATACGGCGTGCCGCTTGGCATCTGAGCTGGAATCGGTGAACGATCAGAGGCGCACTATTGAAGCCGAGCTTTCCGAGATAGCGAAAGCGCAGGCCGCCGCTCTTTACCATGGTCAGCGCGCATTGATCGTGTCGGGCGAGGGTTGGCATGAAGGAGTGAAGGGCATTGTTGCAAGTCGTCTGGTGAATACTTATGGCGTACCCAGTATGCTGTTTACTGTCGACGGCGATGAGGCTCGCGGCAGCGGCCGTAGTGTTGGGCAAGTGAATCTTTTCAAGGCTGTGGAGAGCGTATCAGATATACTGACACGTTTTGGTGGACACGATGCTGCAGTGGGGGTAACGCTGCCTGCGGCTAATCTCCCCGAATTTATTGAGCGCGTAAGTGCCTATATGGACCAGCTTCCCGAAGGTGCGTTTCATCCACTTATTGAGATTGACACCTGTGTCGCTTTAGATGAATTGACGCTTGAAAGTGTAGAGAAGCTCGATCTTCTCGCTCCTTTTGGTCAGGAGAACCCCGTGCCGTGCTTTTTGGCGCGCGATGTGACTTTAGTAAACTGCCGCGCCGTAGGGGCCGAGAAGAATCACTTTTCGTGTACGTTGTCGGATGGTCGCAACACTGTTGCAGGCATTATGTTTCATTGTACCGATATCGAAACACTCATGCACACTGATGCTGTGGTGAATGCTGCCTTCGAAGTACAGATTGACGAATGGCGCGGGCGTCGTTCGGTGAAGGCCATGATGCAATCGCTCGCTCCAGCACGTACCTGTTGCGCGCTGGAGGCATGTCTGAACCCGGAAAGCCTTAGCTTTGTGGCCGATCTGTACGCGTCAAGCGACGCCGATTTATGCGCCGATGCACTGCATAATCCTGAGGATGTAGAAGCCTATGAGGCTGCTCGGGTGGCAAATCGCGAAGCATGGGAACAGCGAGCCCACAGCGATCCGCGAGGTATTGAGGCAGATATCGTGCACGCTATTATTGGTGAGGGGAATTTGCATCTCTCGCAGCGGGCGGTAATCGATCACTTGGATGCGGGTCGCTCGGTGTTGGCTGTTATGGCTACGGGTCGTGGCAAGTCACTTACGTTCCAAGTGCATGCTGCTTGTCGGGCGCTTCGCGACCATGAAGCAAGCCTATTTGTGTACCCCCTGCGTGCTCTTATTGCCGATCAGGCATTCCATTTGAATGAGGCGCTAGAGGCGTTTGGTATTTCGGTGTCGGTGCTTACGGGAGAGAGCACGCCAGAAGAACGTCGTCAGACATTTGTCGGACTAACTCAAGGTTCGGTAGACATTGTGCTTACC
>JAEWYG010000143.1 GCA_023395755.1 Actinomycetes bacterium
ATGGCACAAAGCCCTAGTGCAATGCGCAGCGTATTCGAAAGTAAAAAGCAATCGTCACGATCCCGTTGAATCTGCGTGGCACCCTCGACGGAATTCCTCAAAACTACGGACGAAACAAACGGGTTGCAGCGAGGAGTGCTCACTACAACCCGTATATCTGTACAATAGGGGAATCAACTAGCCCCAAAGTCGGCACACGTACCAACCGCCCAATCTTCCTCTACGGACAACCTCTCTTTACAGATGAGAAACCACCAAGTCCCCCATTTGCACGGTTCCAACCAGCTTTTCGACAGGAGTATCAACCTGCTTGATATCACCCGTACGCCAACCCTCGTCGAGCACAGCTTCCACTGCATGCGCAACATTATCGGCCGCTTCGTCCATTCCGAAGCTGTACCGCAGCATCATTTCAACCGATAAGATTTGTGCAAGCGGGTTAGCAATACCCTTCCCTGCGATATCAGGCGCGCTTCCATGGCTGGGCTCGTAGAGCGCCACCCCATCGCCAAGCGATGCGCTTGCCAGCATTCCCAACGATCCGGTAAGCATAGACGCTTCGTCGGACAGGATATCGCCGAACATATTTTCGGTAACCACTACATCGAATTGATTCGGATTGTTAATCAGCTGCATGGCCGCATTGTCTACTAACATATCGACTAGCTCCACATGCGGGTAATCAAGCGCCACGCGATGGGCAACCTCTCGCCACAGACGACTCGACTCCAATACGTTAGCCTTGTCGATAGAATGAACGCGACATCCCCGCTTACCTGCGGTATCAAACGCATGACGCACAATGCGCTCGATCTCGTACTCGCAATACTCAAGCGTGTCGTACGCGCGCTGGCCCCTCAAGCCACCCGCGCCACAGTCTTCCTCATCGTAGAAGCGCTCGCGCTTACCAAAGTAGAGTCCGCCGGTAAGCTCACGTACGATCAGTAGATCAACTCCATCAATTACCTCAGGCTTCAGTGCAGAGGCATCGGACAAGGCTTTAAAGATGCGCACAGGGCGCAGATTTGCATAAAGCCCCAAAGCTTTGCGAATGCCAAGAAGTCCCTGCTCAGGACGCGGCTTCATCGGATCAGTCGTATCCCACTTGGGGCCCCCCACCGCTGCAAGCAATACTGCGTCTGAGGTTCGAGCAACCTCTAGAGTGTCGTCCGGCAGTGCAGTACCCGTCTCATCAATAGCACATCCACCCAAGAGCGCCTCTGAATAGGTGAATGTCGTACCATATCGAACTCCCACGGCATCAAGCACCTTGCGACCTTCAGCGATAATTTCAGGACCAATACCATCGCCCGGCAAAAGGCAGATGCGGTAGTTCTTTCTCATATAAGCTCACCATCTTTCACGTTGCGCACGCCATCCGATCACAACCCACCTTTTCAACGCAAGCTCGCCTGAACTACGAGCAGAGTTCACGAACTATACTTACGTTGAAGTTTCGGCCACCAACAGCATCTATCCAAACAGATCGCTTACGCATCCAAACGAGTTTTCGTACGATTGATAAGTCCTCCAGCTTCGATGATTTCGCGAATAAACGGAGGGAATGGTTGGGCATGAAACACGGCACCTGTTGTCTCATCGGTAACGACACCAGCATCCGCATCAACACTGACTACATCGCCGGCAGAGATAGCGTCTACAGCCTCCGGACATTCCATAATTGCCAATCCCGTGTTGATGGCATTACGGTAGAAAATGCGCGCAAAACTCTTCGCAATAACTACGTTTACGCCAGCAGCCTTTATGGCAATAGGCGCATGCTCTCGCGACGAGCCACAGCCAAAATTCTCATCTGCTACAATAATATCGCCCGGACACACACGCTCAACAAACGTCGCATCCAAGTCTTCCATGCAGTGCTTAGCCAACTCAGTCGGATCGGACGTGTTCAGATAGCGAGCGGGGATGATAACATCGGTGTCGACGTCGCGTCCATAACGATGCACGATTCCTTTAAATTGCATAGTTCCTCCCCTCCTATTCCGCTGCCTGCGTGCAGGCAGCGTCCAAATCTTCCGGCAAACCGATGTGACCCAACACAGCACTTGCCGCAGCCACAGCCGGAGACGACAGATATACTTCACTGGTAGGGTCGCCCATGCGACCTACAAAGTTGCGATTCGTGGTTGCAATGGCGCGCTCACCAGCAGCAAGAATACCCATATAGCCACCCAAGCATGGACCACACGTCGGAGTAGAAACAGCGCAGTTCGCGTCGAGAAATACACCCATCAGACCTTCTTCTATGCACTGACGATATACCGCCTGTGTAGCTGGGATAACAATGCAGCGCACATTTGGATGCACCGCATGTCCACGCAACACCTCAGCAGCCTGGCGCATATCAACGATACGGCCATTTGTACACGAACCAATTACGACTTGATCGATAGCTATGTCGCGCGCCTCAGAAGCCGGACGCGTATTCGAAGGTAAATGTGGGAACGATACCGTGGGTACGATAGCAGAAGCATCAATCTCGAACACCTGCGCATACACAGCATCTTCATCGGAATGGTATTCCACATAAGGACGCTCCACACGTCCATCCATGTAGTCCCGAGTGACGTCGTCTACTTCGATAAGACCAGCTTTACCGCCCGCCTCAATAGCCATGTTGGAAATAGAAAAACGTTCGTCCATACTCATGCTGCGAATTGCACTACCCGTAAACTCCATTGCTTGGTAAAGCGCACCATCAACGCCTATCATGCCGATAATGTGCAAGATAACATCTTTACCCGTAACGCCAGGAGCCAACTCGCCCTCAATACGAAACAGCAGCGACTCAGGTACCTTAAACCAAGCTTTGCCGGTAGCATACCCAACGCCTGCATCGGTGGAACCCACACCCGTAGCAAACGCGCCTAGAGCGCCATAGGTGCACGTGTGGCTATCGGCTCCGATAATAAGATCGCCCGCACCCACAACACCCTGCTCTGGCAGCAATGCATGCTCCACACCCATACAACCTACCTCGTAATAATGGGTGATACCCTGATCGTGTGCGAAATCACGCACAATTTTTGCCTGCTCGGCACTCTTAATATCTTTGTTTGGTACGTAGTGGTCGGGCACCAAGGCAATCTTCATCGGATCAAATACTCGCCCGACTCCAATTTTTTGAAACTCGCGGATGGCAATAGGAGACGTGACGTCGTTGGAAAGCACAAGGTCAAGATCGCATTCGATCAATTGGCCCGGCTCAACTTCGTCAAGTCCCGCATGGGCGGCGAGAATTTTCTCGGCCATAGTCATAGGACGTGGCATGCTGGCTCCTTATGGTGGGGGCTCGTTTGAATTGTCGCTCATTGTATCATCGGGTTACCCTATAAACGAGAAGAGCCCCGAAGGGCCCTTCAAAGTAAACCATTTTACAGATTTCAGGAAACGACTTAGAAAGATCCGTAGTGACCGTAGCCGTATGAACCCGCAGCACCAGCAATCATTGCGGTAATCATACCGCCAATCATAAGGCTTATCAGAATTCCAAGCACAATCCAAACAACAAAGCCGATAATCGACCACTTTAACGTCTCGCTCTTAACCTCAGGCATCTTGTCTACACTAGTCAACCAGGCAATTACGATTCCACCGATGCCAAGAAGCGCACCCACAACAAACCAACCAAACTTCATACCACCCGTTAGGCGCATAAGAGGAGCCGGTGGGTATACAGGCTGCGGTTGAGGTTGGGGTGTAGCATAAGACTGATGCGGCGGCATTTGCGGAGATACCGGAACCTGCGGCTGAGTCGGAGGAACAGACTGTTCCGGAGCCGTCGGGGCAGGAGTCGGAGTCGGGGTTGGAGTTCCTTGTTCGTTGGTATTCGTATCTTCAGCCATAACACACCTGCTTTCATTGAGGAATAGATTAAGCAAATTATAAGAGCAGCCGGCATAGCGCCTATTCAGCACAGAATACCGTCATCGAATTGATACGAATACTTAAGAATGCGGGCACCCAAGCTTTAACGTTAAGACAACGCCGAGCATAAGGCATCCAGCAAGGCAATGGCAAAATGTTGAGCAGAACGACCTTCTCCAGCATCCTCCCACATGACGCCCGGTAATTCTAGTGCAATACGAGAAGGCGAAGCCGCATCGGCTACGCCAATAGCCGTCTCTAAGCGTAAAGATAAGGTCTCCTCATCTTCAAAACTAACCCTGGGCACCGTTTCAGCAGTATCCTCTTCAGGCAACACAATATGCACAAGTAGCATGTTTTGATCGGGAGCAACCAGCAGAGAATCCGCACTCATGATCTTAGATGCAGGATTCGTAGCTAAAGCTAAGTTCGACATACGCGATGCTACACTACGCGTAAAAGGTTCGGTTCCGAACAGGCAAAGCGCGTTACTCTCCAACACATCAGCTGCACGAGCAAAACCAAGGTGTACAGCCTCGTGTGCAGCCTCTTTGCCCTCCCAAGAATGATGGAGATTACGAATGGCCGCATAAGTATATGCACCAGCAATACCATCGGCCGGCAGTCCCATATTTAGCTGAAACTTACGCAAAGCCAGTTCTGAGTAGGCCCCAAAAATACCATCATCCGCGCCGCACGCAAACCCAAGTGCACCTAAAGCATGCTGCAGCTCAACAACATCGTGTCCATGAAAATGCGGCATTCGCAGATACAGCGTACGATCGCCAAGGCAGAAAGAAGCATCCACCAGAGCCTTCCATACGCTCTCTGTCACGTCCTCGTTCACGGGCAACCCCACCTGCGCGCAAAAAGCACGTACAGCAGCAGCCGTCTTGTCGTTAAAGACGCCGTCAACATCTGCTTGGGCTAGCAAGCCGATTACTGCCAAGCGCTGCTGTACGTCCTCGACGGCCGCGCCGGTATTATGTCGCGTAATGGTTTCCATGCGGGTCATACTACCTCAATCAGTTTTACGGTGAATCAACCTCGCGCGAGGTTCCACCAAAGGAACAGAGGGAGAAAAAGGATACACACCACCAAATCTTCAATACACAGGCGGACGAGACCTGGTCTCGTCCGCCTGTGTATCAACTATACGAATACAGATTCGTGACCTACCATCACTTCAAACGGTTCACAAACCAATCAGCCATAGAAATAAGAAGATCACGCGAAACCGAGGGTTGAACCATGTCAATAAGTCGATTCTTTGCAATGCTTGTTAAATTCTCGGCATAATTGTGCGCATATTCAATACTGCCAGATGCCTCCATAATGTCGACAGCCTCTGCTAATACGGCAGGATCTTTCTCTTTTGTCGACAGTATTTCAACGAGTCGCTCGCGAGCCTCCGATTGCTGCAGAGCATGCACCACCATCAACGTACGCTTACCCTCAGTGATATCATTGCGGAAGTCTTTTTGCGTACTTTCTTCGCTACCCACTAGGTTCAGCAGATCGTCCTGAATTTGAAACGCCAAACCAGTGTCAAGGCCATAGTTACGTAACGCCTCAACTTCGGTCTCAGAACCGCCACCGATAATGGCACCAATAGCTAGCGGAACAGCTCCAGAATAATGCGCTGTTTTATGAGTAGCCATAACAAGGTAGTCCTCGGGCAAAATGTCATAACGACCATCCCGAGCCCAACCGATATCTAACGCCTGACCCTCAATGGTACGACGTGTCATGTCGATAAGTTCGTTTACCACACGTACCTTCGTATGGTCATCCAGCGCAGGATCATTAATCACGGTACCATTCACTAACGACAAGGCTAGATCACCCATGTTAATAGCCAAGCCCATACCTTGTGTGAGGTGCAAGCACGGCTCGCCGCGGCGCAGCTCGGCCTCGTCGGCAATGTCATCATGAATAAGCGCCGCAGAGTGGAAATGCTCGATAGCGGCGGCAGCGCTGGTTGCCAGTGTCATGTCGCCGCCAACGGCGCGGCATGCCGCAAAGCAGATAAGCGGACGATGCCGCTTGCCGCCATTTTGACTATAGGCAATCAGAGGATTGTACAGGTAACGGTCCATATCGGGATGCGTTCCCGTGGGGATATATGAATTCACCAAATCGCCTACACGATCGGCATAGCAGGTAAGATATTCTTCGAAGGATTGAGGCGGCTCTTCGACAGCCGCAATAATCTCGTTGATGTTGTCCATAACGCTTTCTTCGATAGGTGATGTACAGGTCCGACATACTATTCGAGTGATGCCGGATACATCAAGCATGGTATCACAACCGCACCAGCCGCCCTAAACCCACAAGGCGACCGGCGCTATCATCTACGTGAAAACTGCATGCAATTGCTAGGCTATACGTACTGGCGCATATTTCTTCACTGTCTCACGGAACAGGCGTGCGTCTTTACTGCACCAACTCTTTTTTAACCTTATCATTTACGGCGCGATTTAAGCGATTACGATAAGTGTCAGTCCACTGTTTCGCATCAAGCAAAAACTCATCAGCAAATCCCGCAACATCTCGGCCTGTCACATCCAGCACTGGTTTACCTTCCGCAGCCTCCGATTCAAACAAATCCAACATCGCGCCCTGAGCCTCCAGGATATCGGATCCGTCGCCAGCCGCTCTCTCCCATATATATGCGTGTATCTTTTTAAACACAAATCTATAATCCTCCGGCAATGCTTCCGCTCGCGCCATCTGGTCTTTGTAAACCTTTTTATCGTTGATCATTTTACGTATGAGAAAAACCACAATTACCGCCCCTCTCCGTTAAAATATTCCTCAATTTCACGGTTCAACTTATCTCGAGACGTTTCGCCATCAAGGGTCGAGGCGTGCATGAGTTCATCAGCGAACTTACTTATCTCACTTCCCGTAACTTCAAGCACAGATCTACCTTCTGCTGCACTAACCTCAAACAACTCCACCACACTTGAGAACAGCGACAAATCAGAAAACATGTCGGTATTGTCTTCAGAACTACCGACCGTATACATATATTTACAAATTTTGTGAAAAGTATACCGATAGTCTTCAGGCAAGGCATCAGCGCGGTCCATAAGCTGCTTATAAGCCCTCTTCTCATCAAGATCGCCTATAACCACTTTCACCGCCGAATCGATAACAGACATCTATACCTCCTTTAGTTGAATGAGTTTTGACGTAACAAACATCCATTTCTCCCAAAACTGCTGCAGCTCTATCTTCCCCGCATCGTTAAGAACAAAAAACTTACGTGGTGGTCCTAATTCTGAGGGCTTTTTAGTGGTCTCAACCAACTTTCTTTTCTCCAAACGAATAAGAATAGCGTAGACTGTTCCCTCCACTACATCAGTAAAGCCGAGTTCATTCAACTCTCGCGTGATCTCATAACCATAGGTTTCTTTTCGATTGATGATTTCAAGGACACAGCCTTCAAGTACGCCCTTGAGCATTTCTGTAAGGTTTTCCAAAACAACTCCTCTTATCCACGCCACAAGATAGCTATATAGTAATACTATATACCGCTATTTAGCAATACTGAGTAGTTAAATTGTTTTTGAAACACAACCTTCTTAAAACCCCCTCTCCCAGTCCACTCTCCTGCCCCATCCCTCTTACCCCCAGCACAAAACAAGGCCCCCTACCAGCAACCTGCGTTGCGGTAAGGGACCTCTAAAAACAAAACAAGCATCCTTTGTGAGCGCGACGCCCTATCCTCCCACGGACTACTCCGCAGTACTTTCGGCGATGGTGGGCTTAACTTCCGAGTTCGGAATGGGATCGGGTGATCCCCACCTCCATG